>NZ_JAVFVN010000947.1:0-168275 GCF_030910085.1 Stenotrophomonas maltophilia group sp. RNC7
GGGCACGCGGGCCATGCGTAATAAAGATAAATTTTGTTGACGGTGGTTGTGCGGGCCGCTGGCCGGCATCCATGGCACCCTCGGCACCGACGGGTTGCCGGCCAGCGGCCGGCACCACCAGGAGACATCGCATGCAAGGCCAACCCGAATACAGCGGCGGCTGCCAGTGCGGCGCGATCCGCTTCCACGTGCGTGGCGCGCTGACCGACAGCTCGATCTGCCACTGCCGCATGTGCCAGAAGGCCTTCGGCGCCTACTACGCGCCGCTGGTGTCGGTACGCGGTGTGCAGTTCAGCTGGACCCGCGGCCAGCCGCGCTATTTCCAGTCGTCCAACGTGGTGCGGCGTGGCTTCTGCGCCGACTGCGGCACGCCATTGACCTACGAAGCGCCCGATGGCGTGGCGGTGGCTGCCGGCGCGTTCGACGAACCCGAACGCCTGCCACCGACGATCCAGTACGGGGTCGAACGCAAGCTGCCCTTCGTCGACAGCCTGGCCAGACTGCCGGTACGGCGTACCGAGCAGGACATCGCGGCCCTGGACTTCCTGGCCACGATCGTGTCCCACCAGCACCCCGACCACGACACGCCGCACTGGCCACCGCGCAGCCGGTGAGGTTTGTGTAGAGCCGAGCCCATGCTCGGCTGCCTTGAAGCGCGGCCGCCGCCGATGCTCTACCATAGCCACCCCCTTTCCGGTCCCCGCCCGCATGAGCAAGAACAGCCAGTGGATCGTCGGCGTCAACGCCGTCGCCTCCTCCATCGAGAACGACGCCGAGAACGTCCGCGAAGTGCTGGTCGAGGCCGGAGCGAAGAACCCGCGCCTGACCGAGATCGAGGAAAACGCCCGCCGCAAGGGCATCGACGTGCGCAAGGTGAACAGCCAGGCGCTGGACGGTGTGGGCGGCTCGGTGCGCCACCAGGGCGTGGCCGCGCGCTATGCCGCCGCCCGCACCTACAGCGAGAACGAGCTGGAAGGCCTGGTCACTGCGGCCGAGGGCAAGGCGCTGCTGCTGGTGCTGGACGAGGTGCAGGACCCGCACAACCTGGGCGCCTGCCTGCGCTCGGCCGCTGCGGCCGGTGCGACTGCAGTGATCATCCCCAAGGACAAGTCGGCCACGGTCAACGCCACCGTGCGCAAGACCTCGGCCGGCGCCGCCGACCTCATCCCGGTGGTGGCGGTAACCAACCTGTCGCGCTGCCTGAAGGACCTGCAGAAGCAGGGCGTGTGGATTTATGGCTTGGCCGGCGAAGCCACCGCGTCGCTGTACCAGCTGGACCTGAAGGGCAACATCGCGCTGGTGCTGGGCGGCGAAGCCGACGGCCTGCGCCGCCTGACCCGCGAGAACTGCGATGGCCTGGTCAAGATCCCGATGCCGGGCGAGATCGAGAGCCTGAATGTCTCCGTCGCCGCCGGCGTCAGCCTGTTCGAGGCCGTGCGCCAGCGCGGTTGATCTGTAGAGCCGAGCCCACGCTCGGCTATCGCATACCCGATCAGGAAAGCAGCCGAGCATGGGCTCGGCTCTACAGAAGCCGCTACCCCGCGCTGCCACCCAGTGCCTTGAACAGGGTCACGTCGTTGTTCAGCTGGCCCTGGCGCACGCGCGCCAGCGACAGCTCGGCATCGCGCCGGGTCTGCTGCGCTTCCAGCCAGGTGCGCAGATCGGTAGCACCCACGCGATAACGCACTTCCTGCGCGCGCTCCACTTCCACCGCTTCCTCGTACGAAGCCTGCGAGGCAGCGACCTGGCGCGCCAGCTGCTCGCGCGCGGACAGGGCGTTGTCCACTTCCGAGAGCGCGGTGTACAGCGTCTTGCGGAAATTGGTCGCGGCGATCTGATAGCTGGTGCCGGCGATATCGGTATCCAGCTGCGCGCGCTGCAGGTTGAGGAATGGCAGCGAAAGGCCGGCACCCAGCGTGGCCACCGGATTGCGCAGTACATCGCCCAGCGAGGCCGAACTGGAACCGAGGCTGCCGGTCAGGCTCAGCGCCGGGTAGTACTGGGTGGCGGTGACCCTGATGGTCTTCAGGCTGTTGCGCAGGCGGAGTTCTGCCGCACGCAGGTCGGGGCGGCGGCCGAGCAGATCGGCCGGCAGCCCCTCGACAATGCGCGGGCTGCGTGCGCCCAGCAGGTCCTGCGGTTCGTCCTGTTGTGGCCAGGGCGTGCCGTCCAGCAGCACGGCCAGTGCGTTGCGCACCTCCACCCGCTGCTGTTCCAGCGCGCTCTGCGAGGCGCGCTGCGATTGCAGGTTCTGCAGCGCCTGGCGCACTTCCAGACGCGATACCGCACCGGCGTCGAAGCGGGCCTGCACCAGTTCGCGGGTGCGCTCCAGCCGCTCCAGGTTGGCCTGGCCGGTGGCGATCGACTGGTTCAGGTAGGCCAGGTTCCAGTACTGGGTGATGGTGTCGCTGATCACCAGCAGGGCGGTATTCTGCCGGTCTTCCTCGCTGGCTTCGGCTTCCCAGCGGGCGATGTCGCGCTGGGTGCGCAGGCGTCCCCACAGATCCACCTCCCAGCCCAGCGATACGCCGGTGGAGTAGCTGCGGCGCCATTCGTCGGCCTGGCCGGTGGCGCGGCTGGCATTGCCGCTGACGCCCGATGACGAAGGCTGCGGCCACAGCGCGTTGCTGGCCAGGCCGGCCTGCAGGCGCGAACGCTGCACGGCCAGGCCGGCGGCGGCCAGGTCGCTGTTGGCGGCCAGCGCCTGCGCCACCAGGCGGTCCAGGCGCTCGTCTCCGAAGCCGGTCCACCAGGTGTCCTGGCGGATGTCGTGGCCCGGTGTGTCCAGGCTGCTGCGCGGGTCGCCGGCCGGTGCGTTGAGGGTGGCATCGCCACGCCCATACTGGGCCGCCACGTCGGGATCGGCCACCGGATAGCGGCCGACAGAGGCGCAGCCAGACAGGGCGAGCAGAACGGCACCCGCCAGCAGCCGGCGCGAGGGGGCAGGGAAGGGCAGTCGGGTCATCATCTTCATTCGCGTGCCAGGGCCTCTACCGGGTCAAGCTGCGCGGCATTGCGCGCGGGCAGGAAGCCGAACGCCACGCCGATCAGGGTCGAGCAGGCGAAGGCGGCAACAATCGAGGCGGTGGAGAACAGCACCTGGAAGTCGCTGGCGAAGCGGCCGATCATCGAGCCCAGCAGCAGGGCCAGGCCGATGCCGAGCACGCCACCGAGCAGGCACACCAGCACCGCTTCGATCAGGAACTGCTGGCGGATATCACTTTGTCGTGCACCGACGGCCATGCGCACCCCGATCTCTCGGGTGCGCTCGGTCACCGACACCAGCATGATGTTCATCACGCCGATGCCGCCGACCAGCAGCGCGATGGCGGCGATGGCGCCGATCAGCAGGGTCATCGTGCGCGTGGTCTGCTCGATGGTGTCGCGGATCTCGGCGCTGTTGCTGAGGAAGAAATCCTCGGTGCCGTGGCGCATCGTCAGCAGGCGGGTGATCGCTTCCTGAGCGGCATCCATCGGTGTGTTGTCGTCCACGCGCACGGTGATGCTGGAGACATGGCTCTGGCCGAGCATGCGCGACATCACCGTGGTGTAGGGCACCCACACGCTGAGGCTGGTGCTGCCACCGAAGCCGAAACTCTGGCGCTTGGCCACGCCGACCACGCGTGCCGGCACGTTGCCGAGCAGGATCACCTGGCCGACCGGGTCGACATCGGGGAAGAACTGGGTCTGGGTGTTTTCGTCGATCACCGCCACCTGGCCCAGGCCCTTGACCGCATCGGCATCGAAGAAGCTGCCACCGAGCAGAGTCACGCCCTTGACCCGGAAGAACTGCTCGCCGACGCCGCTGACCTGCGCAGTGGAAGACTGGTTGCGGTAGCGCGCGGTGACCGAGGTCGACACGCTGGGGGTGGCGCTGTCCACGTAACTCTGCTTCGCCAGTGCGTCGGCATCGCTGGCCTTGAGCGTCTGCACCCGCGCCGAGCGCATGTCGCCGAAACCGCGGCCGGGGTAGACGTCGATGGTATTGGTGCCGAGCGCGCTGATGTTCTGCAGGATCTGCTGCTGCGAGCCGTTGCCCAGGGCCACCACCGAGACCACCGAGGCGATGCCGATGATGATGCCGAGCATGGTCAGGAAGGTGCGCAGGCGGTGGGCGTTCATCGCCAGCAGCGCCATGCGGAACGCTTCGGTAAAGCGGTCGCGGGCCGCCCGCCAGCTGTTGCCGTGGGCGACGCCGGTACTGGCTTCGCGCTGGGCGCGGTAACTCGGCGCATCCGGATTGGCGCGGTCGGCAATGACCTCGCCATCGCGGATCTCGATGATGCGCTGTGCGTGCTGGGCCACGCTCATGTCGTGGGTGACGATGATGATGGTGTGGCCTTCGGCATGCAGTTCGCCGAGGATCGCCATCACTTCCTCACCGGATTTCGTATCCAGCGCGCCTGTCGGTTCGTCGGCCAGGATCACCTCGCCGCCGTTCATCAGGGCGCGTGCGATCGACACGCGCTGCTGCTGGCCACCGGAGAGCTGGCCTGGCTTGTGATGCATGCGGTCGCCCAGCCCCAACCGCTGCAGCAGTTGCTCGGCACGCGCGTTGCGCACCGGGCCGGGACTGCCGGCGTAAACGGCCGGCACTTCCACATTGCCGCGCGCGTCGAGGTCGCCGAGCAGGTGGTAGCGCTGGAAGATGAAACCAAAATGCTCGCGGCGCAGTTCGGCCAGTTCGTCCGGCTCCATCTTTCCGGTTTCGCGGCCGGCCACCTGGTAGCTGCCGCGAGTGGGACGGTCAAGGCAGCCGAGGATGTTCATCAGCGTCGACTTGCCCGAGCCGGACTGGCCGACGATGGCGACCATCTCGCCGGCGTGGATGTCGAGGTTCACGTCGCGCAGTACGGCGATCACATCGTCGCCGGCCGGGAATTCACGTCGCAGGTCGCGCAGGCGCAGCAGCGGCGCCGTCGTGCTCATCGGCGCCCCATGCCCGGGCCGCCGACCCGCATCTGCATGCCGCCGCGGTTGCCGCCGCCGGCGCTGGCACCGGCCGCAGCGGCTTCGCCGACCACCACGCGCTCGCCTTCCTTCAAGCCGGACAGGATCTCGGCCGAGGCGCCGTTGTTGATGCCCACGGTGACCTTGCGCGGCTGCGGCTGGCCCTTGTCGTCCAGCACCCGCACCATCCGCTCATCGCCACGGCGCTTCGGTCCCAGTGCCACCGCCGGCACCATCAGCACGCCCTTGGCCTGCTTGAGCAGCACCGAGACCTGCGCGGTCATGTCGATGCGCAGCGTGCCGTCCGGGTTTTCCACATCAAACAGCGCGTTGTAGTAGACCGCACTGCTGGAACTGGAACTGGACGAACTGCTGGAGCTGGAGGAGCTTTCGTTGGCGATCGAGGCCGGCGCCGGATTGATCTGGCGCAGCGTGGCGTGATACTTGCGGTCCGGGTCGCCCAGGGTGGTGAAGTACACCGGCATGCCGGGCTTGATCTTGACCACGTCGGCCTCGGAGATCTCGGCATTGACGGTGACCACGTCCAGCCGCGCCAGCATGACGATGGTCGGTGCGGTCTGGTTGGCGTTCACGGTACGGCCTTCCTCGGCCACCACCGCGACCACGGTGCCGTCCATCGGCGCGGTGATGCGGGTGTAGGCCAGGTTGGCGCGGGCGGTGCCCAGCTCGGTTTCGCGGCCCTTGATCTGCGCCTCGTAGGACTGCAGCTGGGCGCGGGCAGTTTTCAGCTGTGCTTCGGCGGCATCGTATTCCTGGCGCGAGGTGGCCTCGGCGGCCAGCATCTGCTGCTGGCGCGCGAACTCCAGTTCGGCCTGGCGCAGGGTGGCTTGCTGCACTGCGCGCTGGGCGGTGACCTGGTCCAGCGAGGCCTGCGCGTTGAGCACCTGGTTCTGCTGGGTGGTGGCATCGATCTCGGCGATCAGGTCGCCTTCCTTCACGGTGTCGCCCAGCTGTACCTTCAGCGATTTGATCTGGCCCGAGGCCTGCGCGCCGACGCTGACCAGCTTGTAGGCGTCGATCACGCCAGTGGCATCCACCGTTTGTTCGATGTCACCGCGGCTGACCGGCGAGGTTGCCACCGCCGGGGCGGCGGGCTTGCGCAGCAGCCACCAGGCGGTCGCGGCGACGATCAGGGCGAGCAGGGCGATCAGCATCAGGCGACTCCGGCGGGTCGCTGGCAGCAGGCGGAACGTCACGTCGTGGCTTCACTCTCGAGGCCGCGAAGGCGGCGTTGGTGGGCATTGTGAAGACCGGGCGATGGACGGCTCAATCCTCAGGGTATGTCTGTATGTAACACTGTCGGTGAACAGGCGTAACCACAGGTATCCCGCCCGCGGGTGGATACACTGGTACGCATTGCCCCGGATGCGGTTCAGCTGCCGACACGGGATGATCGCGACATGGAGACTGAAAACCCGATGCATCGACTGCTGATCGTCGACGACGACAACGACATCCGCACGCTGCTGGCCGAGCAGCTCGGCCGCGCCGGCTACCAGGTGAGTACTGCGGCCGATGGCACCGCCATGCGCCAACTGCTGGACCGCGAGCACGTGGACCTGATCGTGCTGGACCTCAACCTGCCGCGCGAGGATGGTCTGACCCTGTGCCGTGACCTGCGTGCGCGTTCCAACACGCCGGTGATCATGCTGACCGCGCGCGCCGAGCCGATCGACCGCGTGCTGGGCCTGGAAATGGGCGCCGACGACTACCTGGCCAAGCCGTTCGAGCCGCGCGAACTGCTGGCGCGCATCCGCAACGTGCTGCGCCGGACCGAGGCGCTGCCGGCCAACCTGGAACCGCTGGCGGTACGCCGCGCGCGTTTCTCGCGCTGGGTATTCGACCTGGAGCATCGCCACCTGGTCGATCCGGATGGCCGCGTGGTGGTGCTGTCCGGCGCCGAGTTCCGCCTGCTGCGGGTGTTCATCGCCCACGCCAACAAGGTGCTGTCGCGCGAGCAGCTGGTCGCGCTCAGCAGTGGCCGCAACTACAAAGCTCAGGACCGCGCGATCGACCTGCAGGTCAGCCGCCTGCGCAACAAGCTGGGCGACGATGGTGGCCCGGATGGACTGATCAAGACCGTGCGCAACGAAGGCTACGTGCTGGCCTCGTCGGTCAACCTGGAATAAACCGCGATGAAGCGCCTGCGCCATTTCCTGTCCTCGATGGTCGGGCGGTTGTTCGTGATCCTGCTGCTGGGCATGGCGGTGGCTGCGATCGGCGCGACCATGCTGGCCACCTCCAAGCGCCAGCAGGAGTTCGAGCGGCAGAACCTGAACCGCATCGCCGACCGCCTGCAGGGCTACGTCAACCTGCTGGACGGCAATCCGGAGCTGCGCGAGCGCCTGCTGGCGATCGGCGGGCCGAGCGTGCGCGCGTTGCAGCCGGGCGCACGCCTGGGGCGTGCCGACACGGCGCTGATGGAAGTGCTGGAAGACCGCCCCGGGCCGGTGTCGCGCGCGCACGTGCACTTCGCTTCGTTCCGCTCCTGCATTCCCAAACTGCAGGAGCTGCTGCCGCCGCCGCCGCCGGGCCACCGGCGGCCGCCGCGCGAGCGCGACCCCGCGTTCATCCCGCCGAAATGCCGTGCAGTGGACGTGACCCTCAACGACGGCACGCTGCTGAAGCTGGCGCTGGACTCGCCGGCGGTGGCGCACAACGGCATCCTCGCCGTGGACCCATGGTTCCTGACCCCGCTGGTGCTGGCGATTGCCGTGCTGGCCTATATCGTCGCGCGCATGGCCAGCGCGCCGCTGCAGGAACTGGCCGCAGCCGCAGAAGACCTTGGCGATGACCTGCAGCGCGACCCGTTGCCACTGCGCGGGCCGCGCGAAGTGCAGCGTGCCGCCGAAGCCTTCAACGCCATGCAGCACCGCCTGCAGCGGCACCTGGCCGAACGCACGCAGATGCTGGCGGCGATCACCCACGACCTGCAGACGCCGCTGACGCGGCTGCGCCTGCGCCTGGAGAATGTCAGCGACGAGGCCCTGCGTGAGCGCCTGATCGGCGACCTGGCGGCGATGCAGGCGCTGGTGCGCGAGGGCCTGGAACTGGCGCGCAGCGCCGAGAGTGCCGAGCAGCGCGCCGCACTTGACCTGGATTCGCTGCTGGAGAGCATTGTCGAGGACGCCGCCGAAGGCGGCGGTGATGTGGTCTTCGAAGGGGGCAGTGGTTCGGTGCTGATGTTGCGTCCGTTGGCCATGCACCGGCTGTTCTCCAACCTGGTGGACAACGCGGTGATGTACGCGCAGCGGGCACGGGTGCGGGTTGAACGCAGCGGCGGTGCAATTACCGTGGTGGTGGCCGATGACGGCCCGGGCTTGGCCGAAGAGCAGCTGGAGGCGGTGTTCGATCCGTTCGTGCGGGTGGAGACCTCGCGTTCGCGCGAAACCGGCGGGGCCGGCCTGGGCCTGACCATCGCGCGCGCCCTGGCCGAGAAGGACGGCGCCCGGTTGTGGCTGCGCAACCGGGCCGAAGGTGGCCTGGAGGCGGTGGTGCAGTGGCCTGCCAGTGCCCAGGTGGTGGCACCCGGCCGCGCCGGCTGAGTCGGCGCGCTGCGAACGGTGACGCCGGGGCCGGGGTTTGGCCTATCATCTGCGCATCTCCCCAGTCTCCCCCCGATGAGCCAGCCCGTTCCTGCCGGCATGCCATTGCACGCTGCCCGGCTGTTCCCGCACGCTGCCGCGTCCTGCAGCCGCACCTGGCCGCCGCCGCTGCGGTGATGGGCGGGCAGGGGGACAAGAGGCGCTGGGTGGAGCGCCGCGCATCAGGATTCAGGCGGGCACTGCGGCAGGGCCTGTTGTGGCTGCTGCTGGCCCTTGCGCTGCCGTTGGCTGCGCAGGAAGACGCGCCCCCGCTGCGCGACTACGCCATCGATGTATGGACCTCGCGCAACGGCCTGCCGCACAACTCGCTGCGCGACATCGCGCAGACGCCGGAAGGCCATCTCTGGTTCGCCACCTGGGAAGGGCTGGTGCGCTACAACGGCCTGGATTTCACCGTGTTCGACCGCAGCACGCGCCCGGGCCTGCGCGACAACGGCATCGGCGCCCTGTTCGTCGACCGCCAGGGCGGACTGTGGATCAGTGATTCGCGCGGCAACGTCAGCCACCGTGGCAGTGATGGCCAATGGCGGGTATGGGAGCACCAGGCCGATACGCCGCAGGTGCTGATCCAGTCCATGCAGATGGACAGCCAGGGCCGGCTGTGGCTGCTGTACGAAGGCAAGGGAATCGGCTACCTGACGCCGGACAGCGGCATTGTCTACCAGGCGCCGGCGGCGGACCTGCCGATGGCGATGAGCTTCACCAGGCTGGTGGTCGATGCGCAGGACCGGGTCTGGGTCGGTACGCTGGACGGGCTGGTGCTGCGCGACAACGATGGCGTGCTCAAGCGCGCCCCCGCCGCATGGGGGCTGGGTGCCGGCAGTGGCCTGTCGTGGCCCTACCGTGCGCCGGATGGCGCGTTGTGGATTGTCGCCGGTGAGCGCCTGTACCGGGTGGAGGATGACCAGCTCGTGCTGGTGCACCGCCTGCCGGGCCAGCTGCACATGACCTCGATGCTGCAGGACCGGCACGGTGACCTGTGGCTGGGCACCGAGAACCAGGGCCTGCTGCGCATCTCCGCACATGGCCTGGAGCGACTGCCGGCCGGCCTGAACCTGCCGGGCGGACGCGTGGTCAGCCTGCGCGAGGATGCCGAAGGCAGCATCTGGGTGGGCGCCAACGGCGGGCTCTATCGCCTGCGCGAAACACTGTTCAGCAGCTACACCGAGCGCGATGGGCTCAGTGGCGACTACGTGCGCACGGTATTCGAGGATCGAGATCGCCAGCTGTGGGTCGGCAGCGCCAGTGGCTTGGACCTGCAGACGCCGGATGGCCGGTTCCGTGCCGTGCCGCTGCACAACCGCGGTGGCAAGGCACCGTCCGTCCTGAGCCTGGCGCAGGGGCCGGACGGTGACCTGTGGGCGGGCACCTTCGGCGACGGGGTCTACCGGCTCGGCCGCGACGGCCACCTGCGCCACAACTACGCGGCAGCCGACGGCATGCCGGGTGGCAACATCCGTGCGATCAGCGTTGATTCGCAGGGCGTGGTCTGGGCCGGCACGCAGAAGGGCGTGGTGCGCATCGACGGCGACCAAGTGCAGGTCTCGAACGTGCCGGGCATGCCCGGCGGCCTGATCACCGCGCTTGAGCATGACCATCAGGGCAACCTGTGGATCGGCACCATCGAAGGCATCCGCGTGCTGCGCGGCGACCACGTGCAGTCGATCGACCTGGCGCCGCTGGGCGGTGGCCGCAGCGTGTTCGGCTTCCACCAGCTGGGCGACGCGATGTGGATCAGCAGTGATCGCGGGCTGTATCGCTGGCGCAACGGCAGGCTGGCGCGGGTGGGGCTCGAGCAGGGCATGCCGGTGGATGCGGTGTTCCAGCTGGTGCCGGATCGCCTTGGCAATGTGTGGATCAGCAGCAATCGCGGCGTGCTGCGCACCGATATGGCCACCCTCAACGCCGTGGCCGATGGCCGCACGCCGCGGGTGGGGGTGGAGCGTTACAACGAGATCGACGGCATGGCCAATGCACAGGCCAACGGCAGCTCCAGCCCATCGGCGATCCTGCGCCAGGACGGCACGTTCTGGGTGGTCACCGCAGGCGGCCTGAGCACGGTCGACCCGCAGCGCCTGCAGCGTTTCCGCGAGCGGCCATCGCCGCCGGCCGCGATCGAGAGCGTGCAGGTGGATGGCGCGCCGGTGCATTGGGAAGGGCCGGATCGCAACCATATTCCAGGGGGGCGCCGGTTGGCGGTGAGTTATGTCGGCCTGAGCTACCTGATGTCCGACCGGATCCGCTACCGCACGCGGCTGGACGGGCTGGATGCCGGCTGGGTCGAGCGCGGCCCGCAGCGCAGCGTTGAGTTCGTCGGCCTGCCGCCGGGCGACTACACCCTGCATGTGGCGGCCGCCCATCCCGGCGGCAGCTGGGGCCAGCAGGAGGCGGTGTGGAGCTTCACCGTGGAGCCGTTCTGGTGGCAGCGCCGCAGCGTGCAGGTGCTGGCGGGGATGCTGCTGCTGGCTGGACTGGTGGCGCTGTACCGGCTGCTGCTGCAGCAGCTGAAGGCCAGCAACCTGCGCCTGGCACGGCGGGTGGACGAAGCGACCTTCGATCTGCAGGCCAAGACGGTGCACCTGCAGGCGCTGAACCAGGAAAAGACCGAACTGGCCGAGCGCCTGGCGCGCCAGGCCGAAGCCTTCGAGCGGCAGGCCCGCGAGGATGCACTGACCGGCCTGGCCAATCGCCGCGCCTTCGACGAAACGCTGGCGCGTGACTTCGCCCGGTCACAGCGCAGTGGTCATCCGCTGTGCCTGGTGGTGCTCGACATCGATCACTTCAAGGAGGTCAACGACCGCCACAGCCACAGCATCGGCGATGCCGTGCTGGTGCAGGTGGCGTCATTGATCGCAGCGGCCTGCCGCGACTCCGACCTGCCGGCGCGCACCGGCGGCGAAGAGTTCGCGCTGCTGCTCAACGACACCCGCCTGGAGGAAGCCGCACAGCTGTGCGCGCGCCTGCGCGGCCTGTTCCATGATCATCCCGATTGGGGCGGCGTGGCGGGCCTGCGTGTCACCTTCAGCGCGGGCCTGGTAGAGCTGGATGCCGACGACCGCACCCCGGCGCTGCTGTACCAGCGCGCCGACCGCGCGCTGTACCGCGCCAAGAGCGACGGCCGCGATCGCACGAGCATCGGTTGATCGCATCCACGCATGACGTGGATCTACTGGAGTGCCGCACCAACCGGCGGTGCCGACCAATGGTCGGCACCCACCAAAGGAGTACCCACCACAGAGGTCGTCGGCAGCCCCGACGAGCGCAGCGATCCGCTGTTGCTCCTGCTTTTCTGATCTTTCCGGGGCACCCAGCAACGTGTCCGGCCCAACTGATGATTCGCTTCACGCCACGAGGGGCTCCGCCGTTGGCCGCTTCAGCGCGGCCAGGCGTTGGCGATGGTGCAGAACAGCCGCGCGGTCTGCTCGGTGTCATACACCGCGCTGTGTGCCTCGTTGGCATCCCAACCCAGCCCGGCGGCGGTGGCCGCACGCGCCAGCACGGTCTGGCCGTAGGCGATACCGGCCAGGGTGACCGTGTCGAACACGCTGAACGGATGGAACGGGTTGCGCTTGTGGCCGGTGCGGGCCACGGCCGCGTTGACGAAGCCGAGGTCGAAATGCGCGTTGTGGCCCACCAGGATCGCGCGCTGGCAGCCGTACTTCTTCATCGCCGCACGCACCGGAGTGAAGATGTGGTCCAACGCCGCTTTTTCTTCCTTGGCCAGCCGGAACGGGTGGTCGAGGATGATGCCGGTCACTTCCAGCGACTTCGGATCGATTTCCAGGCCCTCGGCTGGGACCACGTGGGCACTGGCGGTCTGGCCGGGGTAGAGCAGGCCGTTCTCGTCCATCTCGATCGGCACCGCGGCGATCTCCAGCAGCGCATTGCGCTGGCTGTCGAAGCCACCGGTTTCCACATCCACCACCACCGGCAGGAAGCCGCGGAAGCGTTGTGACATCGCGCGCTGCGCCTGGGGTACTGCGGAATCGGGAGCGGCGGCAGGTGCGGAGGGGGAGTCAGTCATGCGTGAATTCTAGCAGAGCGACCCTGAGCGCCCGGCCAGCCTTCTGCGCATGGGTTCCCTGCGTGGGCGTGTGTCGACCAAGGTCGACACCAACCGGGCACCCCACGCTCAGGATTCCGGTGCCCACCTTGGTTGGCACACGGCGCACCGACCATGGCCGGCATCTAGCGCACCGCAGGCCGTGCCGTCGTGACCGATGGCTGCCACCGGGCCAACCAGGCGTCCACGCTCAGCTTGCCGGCGCCAGTGAAGATCAGCGGCAGCAGCATGGCCATGAACAGCACCGGCAGCTTGAAGTTGCCGTAGCCCTGGTCGCTGATGGCATACCCCATCGCGAGGTCACCCAGCGAATTCCATTGCATCGGCCAATGCACCGCATAGGTCGCCACCACGGTCAGCACCAGCAGGCTGGCGGCGGCGAAGCGGGTACCGAAACCAAACAGCAGGCAGGCCGCGCCAACCAGTTCGAACCAGGTGGCCAGCTGCCAGTTCAGGGCAGCTGGCAGTTGGTTGAACGGGAACGGGAAGGCGTCCTGCAGGTCGGCGAACCAGTTCTGGCCGTGCAGCTTCTCACGGCCGGATTCGAAGTATTCCCAGGCGAGCAGCAGGCGCAGGCCCAGCGGCGCCAACCAGGGGGCGAGACGGTCCAGCCGGCCGCGCGCGGCGGCCAGGAGCGGCAGGTTCATCGTTGGATCTCCAGTGGAAGAGGCGTCAGGGCGGGGGTGCGAGCGGGCCGATCACGCCGGCCTGCAGGAACTGCAGCAGCAGTGCAGCACCGGGCTCGGCCAGTGCGTCTTCGGCCAGGCCGTGCGAGGTGGCCAGCTGCTGCAGGTACGTCTGTCCTTCCAGGCCGGGCCGTTCGCCGATGCTGGCCAGCAGGTGTACCGCCAGCGGGCTGAGCGCGGCGAATCGCACTTCACCGTCGGCTTCGCGGCGGACCAGCAGGCCGGTGGGTTCTGGAAGGGGCTGGGTCGGCGCATCCTCTGCACCGAGACGGTGCACCGGCCATTGGTACAGCAGCGGCCACGCCAGCGGCGAACGCCGCAGCGGCACCCGAAGTGGATCAGTATCGCCAGGCGCAGGAAGCGGTTCGGCCTGCAGCTGGTACAGCGCGGTTTCCACCCACTCGTAGTGCGCCAGTTCGGCCAATGCCGGGTGGGGCAGCTGTGGCTGCGCCTGCAGCCACTGCACAAATTCAGCGGCCAATTCGGTGAACAGCGGTGTCTGGCAGCGATGCGTGGCGAAGTAGTGGTGCACCAGGGCGCTCCAGGCCGGTTCGCCAAGCAGGCGCACGCAGACCGGGAAACCGTTGCTCAACAGGCCGAGCAGGTTGTTGAACAGCAGGTGCCGGTATACCGCGACCCGGCGTGGATCCAGGCCGGCCGGCGCAGGTACCGCCTGCGGGTCGCGCAGGTGTGCGGTGAACGCGTGCTGCTGCGCGCGCAGGGTGTTGGCGGAATCAATCATGTGCCATCCCGGCGTGCGTGGCCTGCAGGCGGCGGATGGTCTGCAGTTCGCCCTGCAGTTCCGCATACGGCGGGAAATTGAAATCGCGTTCGAGCAGGGTGGGGCGCGGGCCGATCCGTGCATAGGTACGCGCCAGCAGCGCCCAGACCGGATCGATCACCGCGCTGCCGTGGGTATCGATTTTCAGGTCCGGGGCTTCATCCAGATGACCGGCCACATGCAGGCAGACGATGCGCCGTGCAGGCAGGCCGGCGATGAAGGCATCGGCATCGTAGCCGTGGTTGCAGGCGTTGACGTAGACGTTGTTGACGTCCAGCAGCAGGTCGCAGTCGGCTTCGGCAAGCACCGCATTGGTGAACGCCAGCTCGTCCATCGCCGGTTCCGGTGCCAGGTAGTAGGACACGTTCTCCACCGCGATACGGCGGCCCAGCAGGTCCTGCACGCGGCTGATGCGCTGCGCGGTATGGCGCACGGCTTCGTCGGTGAAGGGAATCGGCAGCAGGTCGTACAGGTGGCCGTCGTCGCTGCAGTAGCTCAGGTGCTCGCTGTACAGCGGCACGCGGTGCTTCTCCAGGAACCGGCCGACCTGTTCCAGCAGCTGGGTATCCAGCGGTGCACTGCCGCCCAGCGACAGCGACAGGCCGTGGCAGCTCAGCGGATGGCGCTGCGCCAGTTCGGCCAGGGCATCACCGGCCGGGCCGCCGACATGGATCCAGTTCTCCGGTGCGCATTCGAGGAAGTCGAAGTCGCCTTCCGGGGCGTCACGCAGGTCCTGCAGCAGCGCCCGGCGCAGGCCCAACCCGGCGGCCGCCGCACGAAGCGGCGACCGCGGGTGGACGAGGCTGGCGCGGGCGTCAGTGCTTGCCACCGCACTTGCCTTCGCCGCACTTGCCTTCAGCCGACTTCTTGTCGCCGGTCTTGGCAGCCGCTGCACCAGCGGCCTTGCCCTTGTCGGCGCCACACTTGCCTTCGCCGCACTTGCCTTCGGCAGCCTTGCCCTTGTCACCGCCGCACTTGCCTTCAGCGGTCTTGCCGTCGGCGCCGCACTTGCCTTCGGCGTGCTTGGCATCGGCAGCCTTTGCCGCCTGGCCCGCCACCAGGTAACCCTGGGCGAGGTCGCTCATGCTCAGGGCCGAGGCGCTGGCGGTCATGCCCAGGCCGGCGGCCAGGGCGGTAGCGGTCAGCAGGGACAGGGTCTTGTTGGAACTGCTCATCGGTCTTACTCCTGGGTGGTGGGCAGGTGCCCGGGGTGAAACGATGGTGCAGCGATCCTACTCAACGAATCCTCGCCAAGAACTCAAATTTTCGTGAGATTTGTTACAGAGGCATCCGGAAGGTCTGCGCCGGGCAAGCACGGCGCCCACAACGCGGGCGGAACACCGCAAAAAAGGAAGGCCGCTGTCACAGGACAGCGGCCACCTTGGAGTCGACTCCGGTGTTGCAGTGCAGCGTCAGGGCTGGCCGGTGCTGGAGGTCTCGTCACGCTTCTCACGCGGTGGCAGCGGCTGCTCGCCGTGCACCAGGAACCACACGTTCTCGGCGATGTTGGTGGCGTGGTCGCCCACGCGCTCCAGGTTCTTGGCCATGAACAGCAGGTGGGTGCACGGGGTGATGTTGCGCGGGTCTTCCATCATGTAGGTGAGCAGCTCGCGGAACAGCGCCGTGTACTGGGCGTCCAGGCGGGCGTCGTCCTCGCGCAATGCCAGTGCGGCCTCGGCATCGTTGTCGCGGTAGGCGGCGATGGCACGGCGCACCTGCTGCGCGGCCAGGCGGCCCAGCGCGCGCAGGCCCTGGATCTGCGGCAGCGGCGGCACCTTGCCCAGCGCGATCGAGCGCTTGGCCACGTTCGCTGCATAGTCGCCGATGCGCTCGATGTCGGCCGGGATGCGCAGGCCTGCGAGGATCTCGCGCAGGTCGCGCGCCATCGGCCCACGCAGCGCCAGGCGCATCACGTCGTGGCTGATCTGCTGCTCCAGCGCATCGATCGCTTCGTCGTTGGCGATGATGCGATGGGCGGCGTTCTCGTCGCGCTTCTCGATCACGTCCATCGCCGCTTCGAGCTGGGCGACGGCCATCTCGCCCATGCGCACGATTTCGGCCACCAGGCGCTGCTGCTCTTCGTCGTAGCTCTTGACGATGTGGTCGTTGGGAAGATTCATGTTCATTCCACTCTGTAGAGTCGAGCCATGCTCGACTGACGTTAGATGTAACTCGACTGAGGTTTCAGCCGAAGCGACCGGTGATGTAGTCCTCGGTCTGCCGCTGCGACGGCTGCGAGAAGATCACTTCGGTGCGGTCGTGCTCGATCAGGTCGCCCAGGTACATGAAGGCGGTGTAGTCGGACACGCGCGCAGCCTGCTGCATGTTGTGGGTGACGATCACGATCGTGTACTCGTGCTTGAGTTCTTCCACCAGCTGCTCGATGCGGCTGGTCGAGATCGGGTCCAGCGCCGAGGTCGGCTCGTCCAGCAGCAGCACCGACGGGCGCAGGGCCACGGCACGGGCGATGCACAGGCGCTGCTGCTGGCCACCGGACAGGCCCAGTGCGCTCTGCCCCAGCTTGTCCTTCACTTCGTCCCACAGCGCGCCCTGGCGCAGCGCCTGCTCGACGCGGTCGGCCATGTCGGCCTTGCTCAGCTTCTCGTGGTGGCGGATGCCGTAGGCCACGTTCTCGAAGATGGTCATCGGGAACGGCACCGGCTTCTGGAACACCATGCCGACCTTGCTGCGCAGGCGGTTCATCGGGTACTTCGGCGACAGGATGTTCTCGCCGTCCAGCAGCACCTCACCGCGCGCTTCCAGCTTCGGGTACAGCGCGTAGATGCGGTTGAAGATGCGCAGCAGGGTCGATTTGCCGCAACCGGAAGGACCGATCAGCGCGGTCACGCGCTTCTCCGGGATTTCCAGGTTGATGCCCTTCAGGGCGTGGAACTTGTCGTAGTAGAAGTCCAGTCCGCGCGCGGCAAGCTTGACCGGAGCCGGGGTGTGCAGGCTCTCGTGCGAGGACGGCACGGCGATGCGCTGCATCGGCACGGCGTTGGAAAGGTCGTTCATGGCGTTATCCACGGAAAGGTCAGTCATGGGAGATACGGTTGCGCAGCAGGATGCCGCGGGCGGCGAGGCTGACCAGCAGCACGAAGACAGTCAGCACCAGGGCACCGGCCCAGGCCAGTACCTGCCAGGATTCATACGGGCTGCCGGCGAACTGGTTCATCACCACCGGCACCGAAGCCATCGGCTGGAAAATGTTGTTGTTCCAGTACTGGTTGCCGAAGGCGGTGAACAGCAGCGGAGCGGTCTCGCCGGAGATGCGGGCCAGCGCCAGCAGGATGCCGGTGATGATGCCGGCCGAGGCACTGCGGTACAGCACCTGCACGATCACCTTCCACTGCGGGATGCCCAGCGACAGGGCCGCTTCGCGCATCTGCGAGGGCACCAGGCGCAGCATCTCGTCGGTGGTGCGTACCACCACCGGCAGCACGATGAAGGCCAGCGACAGGGCGCCGGCGAATGCCGAGAAGTTGCCCCCGGTCTGCATCACGTACAGCGTGTAGACGAACAGGCCCAGCACGATGGACGGGGCCGACAGCAGGATGTCGTTGACGAAGCGGACCACGGTGCCGGCCTTGCGGGCGTTGCCATACTCGGCCAGCCAGGTACCGGCCAGCACGCCCAGCGGGGTGCCGATGCCGATGGCCAGTGCACACATCACGGCACTGCCGAAGAAGGCGTTGGCGAGGCCGCCGTCCTGCATCGGCGGCGGGGTCATCTTGGTGAACAGATCCCAGTTGATGCCGGCCAGGCCCTTGGCCGCCAGGGTGAACAGGATCCAGCCCAGGAAGAACAGGCCGAACAGGGCGGTGGCGCAGGACGCAGTGATCGCAACGACGTTGCCGATGCGGCGGCGCAGGTACAGCGAATCAGCGGTGGTGGACATCAGTTGCCCTCCTTGCGGGACAGGCGCATCAGCATCAGGCGGGCGATGGCCAGCACCACGAAGGTGACGATGAAGAGGACGAAGCCGAGCAGCAGCAGGGCCGAACGGTAGGTTTCAGTGGCTTCGCCGAAATCATTGGCGATCAGCGCGGCGATGGTGGTGCCCGGTTCCAGCAGCGACGGCGACAGGCGCACGCTGTTGCCGATCACGAAGGCCACCGCCATCGTTTCGCCCAGCGCGCGGCCCAGGCCGAGGAAGATGCCGCCGATGACCGCCGAGCGGGTGTAGGGCAGGACGATGTCCCAGCTCACTTCCCACTTGGTGGAGCCCAACGCATAGGCCGATTCCTTCAGGCGGGTGGGCACGGTCAGGAACACCTCGCGCATCACCGAGGAAATGAACGGAATGACCATGATGGCCAGCACGAAACCGGCGGTGAGCATGCCGATGCCCAGCGGCGGGCCCTGGAACATCGGGCCGATGACCGGCCATTCGCCCAGGGTCTCGTTGAGGAACGGGGTGACGTACTCGGTCATCACCGGCACCAGCACGAACAGGCCCCACATGCCGTAGATGATCGAGGGGATGCCGGCCAGCAGTTCGATGGCGGTACCGACCGGGCCACGCAGCCAGCGCGGCGCGACTTCGGTGAGGAAGAAGGCGATGCCGAAGCTGACCGGCACGGCGATGACCATCGCGATGACGGCGGTGACCAGGGTGCCGTAGATCGGGGCGAGGGCGCCGAACTTGTTTTCGACCGGATTCCAGTCGGCGGAGAAGAAGAAGCTCAGCCCCTGCATCTGCAGGGCATGGCGACCGCCCCACAGCATCGACAGCGCGGCGCAGGCCAGGGCGATCAGTACGAAGATGACGGTGCCGACCAGCACCCATCGGAACAGTGTGTCGTTGCGGGCATCACGCGTATCACGCGTGGACGGGGCGGCTACAGGCTGGGCGATGGCATTCATGGGGACGGCTGGGCCAGGAAGGGGCGGGGCGGCACGGCGTGGAACAAGCGGTGCCCGCGCGGGGCGGGCACCGTCGAGTCCATCACTTCAGGTCGGTCGCCCAGTAGGCCTCGATCTGCTTGACCAGTTCGGCCGGCAGCGGCACGTAGTGAAGCTCGTTGGCCTGGGCCTGGCCGTTCTCGAAGGCCCACTTGAAGAAGGCCAGGGTGTCCTGGTTGCGCTTGGCGTCCTTCGGCTGCTTCTGCATCAGCATGAAGTTGGTGGCGGTGATCGGCCACGCCTGCTCGCCCGGGGCGTTGGTGATGACCAGGTTGAAGTCCTTGGCGCTGGCCCAGTCGGCGCTGGCGGCCGCAGCGGCGAAGGTTTCCGCGCTCGGCTCGACCCAGTTGCCGGCGGCGTTCTGCATGGCGGTGTACGGCATGCCGTTCTGCAGGGCATAGGCCAGTTCGACGTAGCCGATCGAGCCCTTGATCTGCTTCACGTAGGAGGCAACGCCTTCATTGCCCTTGCCACCGACGCCGTCCGGCCACTGCACCGAGGTGCCTTCGCCGACCTTGCTCTTCCACTCCGGGCTGACCTTGGACAGGTAGTTGGAGAAGTTGAAGGTGGTGCCCGAACCGTCCGAACGGTGGACCAGGGTGATCTTGCCGTCCGGCAGCTTCACGCCCGGGTTGGCGGCGACGATCGCCGGGTCGTTCCAGGTCTTGACCTTGCCCAGGAAGATGTCGGCCAGCAGGGCGCCGCTCAGGCGCAGCTTGCCGGCTTCCAGGCCTTCGATGTTGACCACCGGCACCACGCCGCCGATGGCCGACGGGAACTGCGCCAGGCCGGCCTGGGCCAGCTCTTCGCTGCTCAGCGGCTTGTCGGACGAACCGAAGTCGACGGTCCCGGCCTTGATCTGGGCGATGCCGCCGCCGGAGCCGATCGACTGGTAGTTGATCTTGGCGCCGGTGCTGGCGTTGTAGTCAGCCGACCACTTGGAGACCAGCGGGAAGATGAAGGACGCGCCCGCGCCGGACACTTCGGCGGTCACCTTGGCACCGGCGGCGGCCGGAGCGGCGGTACCGTCGGTAGCCGGCTGCTGCGCGGCCTGCTTGTCGCCACCGCAGGCCGACAGGCCCAGGGCGATGGCCAGGGAAAGGGCGGCAAGGCCGGCCGAGTGCAGTTTCATGGTCACTCCATAGCGGGGAAGAGCCGACGCGGTCGGCGGATGCGGCTATGAAATGATGTTTTTGTTACAGCCGTATTACGACCATGACAGAGGTGTACTGGATCACGTTCTGACAAGGGTTTCACAGGGCTGGCGCCGATCCGGCCGGGGCCCGGAAACCCCGGATCTGCGCACCGATATGACGGCGGGTTGGTCCTTGCAGTGTCAATGCGCGACAGCTCCCTGCCCACGGTAGGTGCGGACCGTTGGTCCGCACGCTCCAGAGCGCAGCCGAGCGTCGGCTCGGCTCTACAGAGGCAGGTGCATCCCCGAAAACAAGAAGAGCGCGAGATCTCGAGGATCTCGCGCCCGGGTGGGAGCGGCGGGGGAGAGAGGACCCGCCGCCCCCGTTCCTGCGGGGGAACGCGCTTACTTCAGGTTCTGCGACCAGTAGGTCTCGATCTGGCGCACCAGGCTGTCCGGCAGCGGCACGTAGTCCAGCTGGCGGGCCTGGGCGTCGCCGTTCTTGTAGACCCAGCGGAAGAACTCCTGGGTCGCCTTGCCATTGGCAGCATTCTTCGGCGTCTTCTGCACCAGGATGAAGTTGGTGGCGGTGATCGGCCAGGACTCGGCGCCCGGCGCATTGGTCATCACCAGGTAGAAGTCGCGGGCGTTGGCCCAGTCGGCGCTGGCAGCGGCGGCAGCGAACGAGGTGTCGCTCGGCTGCACGAACTTGCCGGCGGCATTCTTCATCGCCGTGTAGGAGAGCTTGTTCTGCAGCGCGTAGGACAGTTCGACATAGCCGATGCCGCCCTTGATCTGCTTCACGTAGGCGGCAACACCTTCGTTGCCCTTGCCGCCGATGCCGGCCGGCCACTGCACCGAGGTGCCTTCACCGACCGAGCTCTTCCACTCCGGGCTGACCTTGGACAGGTAGTTGACGAAGTTGAAGGTGGTGCCCGAGCCGTCCGAACGATGCACGACGGTGACCTTGGCGTTGGGCAGGGTCACGCCCGGGTTCAGTGCGGCGATGGCCGGGTCGTTCCAGGTCTTGATCTTGCCCAGGAAGATGTTGGCCAGCACGGCGCCGTCCAGCTTCAGGGCGCCCGGAGCGATGCCGGCCACGTTGACTACCGGCACCACGCCACCGATCACCGACGGGAACTGCGCCAGGCCTGCAGCAGCCAGGTCTTCCGGCTTCAGCGGCGCGTCGGAAGAGCCGAAATCAACGGTCTTGGCCTTGATCTGGGCAATACCGCCGCCGGAACCGATGGACTGGTAGTTGACCTTGTTGCCGGTTGCGGCGCTGTAGTCGGCCGACCACTTGGACATGACCGGGTAGATGAACGATGCACCCGCGCCGGTGATGTCGGCGGCGTTGGCGGCGAACACGGACGATGCAGCCAGGATGGCGACAGCGGCGCGCGATTTGAAGGCGTGGATCACGGGGAGACTCCTGGGGTGGTGGTCGAAGGGCGGTTGCCCGACGTTTCGGTGCACATTCCATAACGGTTGCGTGACACGTCCGCGTCTGTCATATGACGCGGGCGTGACACGCGTCATGAGGGATGTCACGTCCGCTGTGCCGGCAGGGCGGCACGCGTACCGCTGCAACGACGAAGGCACGGCCGGGGCCGTGCCTTCGCGGTTCAATGCAGGTGGCTGGACTTACCAGAAGAACTGCGCGCGGGCTTCCAGGATGTTGGGATCGTCGTTGACGAAACCGCGCGCCGTGGAGCTGTACTTCTTGCTGTCAACCATCACGTAGTTGAGCATCAGCTTGAAGTTGGAACGCAGGTACCAGTTGGCGCCCACGGTCCAGATGTCCATCTTGCCACCCAGCACGCCATCGACGATCGGCGGGCGACCGGCGACCGGATTGGCGGCGAGGTTGCCGTCATTGAGGTCCATGTGGTCGTAGCGCACGCCCAGCTGCCACTGGCCGCCGGCCGGGTTGTTCGGCAGGCCGGTGCCCGGAGTGCCGCCCTTGTAGCTCCAGGTCTCGCCGGTGACGTTCCACACGCCGCTGATGTAGTAGCCGTCGCTGGTGTAGTTGTCGTGGTCGTAGCGCTTGGCCTTGCTGGTGTAGTACTCGGCCTGGGCCTTGAACGGGCCCTGGAAGTACATCGCTTCGGCACCGATGGTGCTGACGCGGTCGGTGTCGGTCAGGTTGCCGCTGTCGACCAGGCGGGCAGTGGCGAGGTCGGCATTCGGACGCGCGCGCACGCGCAGGGTGTCGGCGTCGGCGTCGTAGTTGACGTAGCTCAGACCGAAGTGCAGGACCTGGCCCTTTTCATTGATCGGGGCCCAGGTGCCACGCGCGCCGTAGCCGCTGCCGTGGGCCAGGTTGCGGGTCAGCTCGCGACCGAAGGCGCTGGCGGTCACCGACCAGTTGTCCTGGCCGTAGCTGTACGCGCCGCCCAGGCGGCGGGCGATGGCATAGGTATTGGTGACCGCTGCCTTGGAAATGAAATCGTTGTTCTTGGTGCTGGACAGTTCTTCCAGGCTGTTGGGCTGCTTGAACTGGCCCAGCTGCAGGAAGTGGTTGGCGTTGCCCAGCAGCTTGTACTTCACGTTGGTGTCGAGGAACTTGTCGGCCTTGGCGTCATAGCCGACCACCCACTCCACGTTGCCCGGGCCCTTGCCCTTCAGCACCAGCTCGGCGCGACGCAGTTCGAATTCGCTGTTCTTGCCGTTGCCGGCGTCGCCACCGTTGAGGTCGACCACATCGTTGTGGAACCAGTTGCCGTCGGCCTGGACCAGGCCTTCGAAGGTGATTTCCGAACCGCCGATCACGTCGATGGCGACTTCGGCGTGTGCAGCCGGCACATAGAGCGCAGCAGCCACGGCCACCGTCAGGAGTTGGTGATGCAGTTTCATGGAGAGGAGCCTTGCAGGCAGGTGGGAAGATGCGCGCAGGCTAGAAGGTAAAGATTGCGTAAATGTGACAGTTCACGCGCGGCAGACATCCGCCGCAGGCCCCGTCACGGCAGGGCCTGCCATTGAAACCGCTTGCGTATGACGCCCGGATTGCGACCCGGTTGCAGTAGATCCACGCCCTGCGTGGATGCTGGCGTCACTCGGCCGTGGTCTTTTCCTTGAACCGGCACAGGTCGGCGATCACGCAGCCCGGGCAATCCGGCTTGCGCGCCTTGCACACATAACGTCCGTGCAGGATCAGCCAGTGATGCGCGTCGAGCAGGAACTCGGCCGGAATCACCTTCACCAGCTTGTCTTCCACTTCGCGCACGTTCCGGCCCGGCGCCAGTCCTGTGCGGTTGGCGACGCGGAAGATATGCGTGTCCACCGCCATCACCGGCTCGCCGAACGCGGTGTTGAGCACCACGTTGGCGGTCTTGCGCCCGACACCCGGCAGTGCTTCCAGCGCGTCGCGATCGCGCGGCACTTCACCGCCATGCTTCTCCAGCAGGATCGCGCAGGTAGCGATCACGTTCTTTGCCTTGGCGTTGAACAGCCCGATGGTGGCGATGTACTGCTTCAGGCCATCCTCGCCGAGCGCAAGGATCTTCGCCGGCGTGTTGGCGACCGGGAACAGGCGGCGCGTGGCCTTGTTGACGCCGACGTCGGTGGCCTGCGCCGACAAGGCCACCGCTACCAGCAGCTCAAACGGCGAGCTGTACTCCAGTTCGGTCTTCGGGTGCGGGTTGAGTTCGCGCAGGCGGGTGAACATCTCCACCACGTCGGCGCGTGGCATCGTGCCGCCACGCCGCGCCGGGGCGCGTGCGGTCTTCTTCGTGGTGGCCATTACTGTTCCTTGCCGCGGGCGCGGGCGCGGGCCTTGGCCCGGGCCAGAATCGCGGCTGCCGCAGCGGGCAGGGCGGGCTTCACGTCCGGGGCGGGTGCCGGGGTGCGGCGTGCATCGCGCTCGGCCTCGCGGCGGGCCAGGCGCACCGCACGGGCGCGGTGGCGTTCGCGTGCAGCCCAGGCCGCGCGCAGTTGCTGCTGGGCCTGGCACAGGCGTTGCGGAAGGTCGGGGTGGTCGGGCAGCAACCGGTCGTCGCCGGCACGGACGACGTAGTCCATCAGCCCGGCCTGCAGGGCGCCATCGAGATCGTCTGCCTGGACCCGGGCGAACAACTGCGCGGGGTTGGGTCGGGATGCCATGGCGTCAGCGGTTCTGGAAGGCCGGCGCGCGGCGTTGCAGGAAGGCGCTGGTGCCTTCGCGCATGTCCTCGGTGGCGAACAGCAGGCCGAACTGCGCACTTTCGTATTCCAGCCCGGCCTCCAGGCTGCATTCGCCGCCCACGTGCACCGCGTCGAGCAGGCCACGCAGGGCCAGCGGCGCCGAGCGCGCCAGCTGGCGGGCGACGTCCTGCACGCGGTCGTCCAGCGCGTCGGCCGGCACGACCTCGTTGACGATGCCCAGTTCCAGCGCTCGCGCGGCGTTGATCGGCGCTCCCAGCAGGCACAGCTCCAGGGTAGCGGCGCGGCCGCACAGGCGCAGCAGGCGCTGGCTGCCGCCGAAGCCGGGGATCAGGCCGAGGTTGATTTCCGGTTGGCCGACCTTGGCGGTATCTGCGGCGATGCGCAGGTGGCAGGCCATCGCCAGTTCCAGGCCACCGCCCAGTGCGAAACCATTCACGCGTGCGATGACCGGCTTGGGCATGCGCTCGATCTGGCGCATCAGGGCCTGGCCCAGCAGCGAGAAATCACGTCCCTGAACGGCGCTGAGAGTGTTCATTTCCGCGATGTCGGCACCGGCCACGAACGCCTTGGGGCCCGCCCCGGTCAATACCACGACGCGCACCTCCGGATCGGCGGCGGCGTCGCTGAAAGCGCCGGCCAGGGCCTGCAGGGTCGCGGCGTTGAGGGCATTGAGCTTGTCCGGGCGCTGGACGGTCACGGTGCGGATGGCGCCGTCGTCAGCGACAGCGATCAGGGCATCGGCCACGGGGAAACTCCTGGAACGTTAAAAAAAAGTGATATTGAACTCTGCAAACGCAGACGGGTCATAGCCTGCATCGTGAGTAGCGGTTACACGTTGCGCCCGTTATCCTAACCCGTCGCCTCAGGGCGGCGCAGAACGTCCCTGAGTTACCACCCCTGGAGAACTGTTTGATGAAGTTGCGTTCTATCGCGGTCGCCGTCGCGGCCCTGGCCCTGACGGGCAATGCCTTCGCCCAGGACGTCTCGTCCGAAAAGGGCAAGCTGAGCTACTACTTCGGTTACGACTACGGCAACAACCTGGCGGAGCTGACCGGTCGTGGTGAGCAGCTGGACATCAACTCGGTGGTGAAGGGCCTGCAGGATGCCTACGCCAAGAAGCAGCCGGCGATCACCGCCGAGCAGCTGAAGCCGGCCGTTGAAGCGTTCCAGAAGCGCGAGCAGGGCCGTGCCCAGGCCGCCAAGGCCGAGTACGAAAAGGCGGCTGCCGAAAACAAGACCAAGAGCGACCAGTTCATCGCGGCGAACAAGGCCAAGGCCGGCGTGCAGTCCCTGCCGAGCGGCGTCCAGTACCGCGTGATCGAGGCCGGCAAGGGCGCCAAGCCGACCCAGGCCAGCACCGTGCAGCTGGAAGTGGCCGGTCCGTTCCCGTACGGCCAGCGCCCGACCGAAGCGCGCCCGGCCCAGCAGATCCCGTCGATCAAGGTCAGCGAAGTCGAAATGAAGGCCATGCGCGAGACCCTGCTGCAGATGCCGGCAGGCTCGAAGTGGGAAGTCACCCTGCCGCCGGACCAGGCCTACGGTGCCGATCCGCGCACCCCGTTCCCGCCGAACGTGGCTGTGCAGTTCGAGATCAAGCTGGTCAGCGTCAAGTAAATCGAAGCAGCAAACCAAACGCGCCGGTGACCCCACCGGCGCGTTTTTGTTTGCGCAGTGCGCGACCTGTAGCGCTGCGCCATGGGCGTCGTATCGTCCCGCGCAAATTCAGCCCGATCGCGCTACTGTTGGCGGGTGCAAACAATGGAAGAAACGGCGCGTGTTGTCGCAAGTCCCTGCATCGGAGTGTGCACGCTGGATCCGCACCGGCAATGCACCGGCTGCGGGCGGCATATCGATGAGATCGTGCGGTGGTCGTCGATGAGCAACGAGGAACGCAGCCGCATCCTGCATCGCGTGCAGCCCCTGCGCGAACAACTGCAGCAATCGCTGCGTGGCTCGCTGGCCGACCACGAGCGACTGATGCGCGCGCTGCACCCCTTGGCCCAACCACCTGCGGGCGACGGCTGGAACCGCAGTGAGCTGTCCGACCTGCTGCCGCCCGGGCCTCCGGTGGAGGCTGCGGTGCTGGCCGGCATCGTGCCGCGCGCCAACGGCGCACAGGTGATCCTCACCCGTCGCACCGAAACACTGCGCACCCATGGTGGCCAGGTCGGATTCCCCGGTGGCCGCACCGAACCCGATGACCGCGACGCGCTGGCGGCCGCGCTGCGCGAGAGCCAGGAAGAAATCGCATTGGCGCCCGGCCAGGTGCAGGCGCTGGGGTATCTCGATCCCTTCGTGACGATCACCGGCTACCGGGTCACGCCGGTGGTGGCGGTGGTCGATCCGGAGTTCGTGCCGGTGCCGCAGCCCAGTGAAGTGGCCGAGGTATTCGAGGTGCCACTGGATTACCTGATGGCGCCCGACAGCCTGCGCCAGGTCGAAATCAATCATCGCGGCCGGGTTCGCCACGTCCTTGAGTATGGCTGGCCGGGCCAGCGCATCTGGGGCGCGACCGCCGCCATTCTCTACAACCTGCGTCGCCGCCTGGAGCAAGTGCAATGAAGCCGATCGATCCGCCGTGGACCACCCTGGTCGATGTCGCCACCCTTGCCGCTGCGCTGGGCGACGGCGTGCGGGTGGTCGACGCGCGCGCCACCGCCAGTACCGCCGTGCGCGTGGTCGATGCGCGTGCTTCGCTGGCCGACCCGCAGGCTGCGGGCGGCCAGTACCTGGCAGGGCATATCCCGACTGCGGTGCATGCCGATCTCAACCGTGATCTGTCCGATCTCAGCCGCGTCGGCCATGGTCGCCATCCATTGCCGGACAGCGATGCCTTTGCTGCGAAGCTGGGGCAGTGGGGCATCGGCCCCGACACCCAGGTCGTGGTCTACGATGGCAGCGACGGCAGCATGGCCGCCTCGCGCCTGTGGTGGCTGCTGCGCCTGATCGGTCACAGCAAGGTGGCCGTACTCGACGGCGGCATCGCCGCGTGGCAGGCCGCCGGCCACGCGTTGGAAAGCGGCCAGGCTGGGGTGAACGCGTTGCCTGATTACCCAGGCCGTTTCGACACCACCCAGATCGCCAACGCCGATGAAATCACCGCGCGGCTGAAGCATGCACCGGGCTGGCTGGTCGACGCGCGCGCGGGTGAACGCTTCCGTGGTGAAGTGGAGCCGCTGGACCCGGTGGCCGGGCATGTGCCGGGCGCGGTCAACCGCCCGTTCGCATTGAACGTACTCGACGGCCGCCTGCGCGACGCACAGGAGCTGCGCGCCGAACTGCAGGGCGTGATCGGCAACCGCGATCCGCAGCAGGTGGTGCTGATGTGCGGTTCCGGCGTGACCGCCTGCCACCTGCTGCTGGCGATGGAAACGGCCGGCCTGAGCGGCGCACGCATCTATGCCGATTCCTGGAGTGGTTGGGTGAGCGACAGCAGCCGCCCGGTGGCGACCGGCGCCTGAGCCGCGCGGGGGCGGATCCGTTTTCCAACGGAAAACGGCTCTGACCCCATCAACCGAAAATCGGGGTCAGAGCCCGTTGCGCAGCAACGGGAGCCGACCCCGTGTCGATTCGAAGGATCGCGGAGATCTGTCGAAGGCGGGGTGGGTCCGGTTGCGGGGGTGTCCGCGGCATGGATGCCGCGGCCAAGCCGCCATGGATGGCTTTACGGCGTCCCCCGCAATCGGATCCACCCCGCCATCCCTCGGAATGCCAGCTCTTGACGTTGACGTTGCCTCTGCAGGTGCAGGGCGCAGCCCTGCTGCTTACTCCAACCCCTGCAGCGGCACCTTCGCCAGCACCCGCGCCCACGGGAACAAGGGCCCCGGATCGCGCTTGCGTGCCACCCTCAGCGTCGGATCATCGCTGGCCGGCATTTGCTCCAGATCCAGCTGGTCGTGCCCGGCAATCCGCCGCAGCGACGGATAGCGCGCCACCAGCGCCAGCAGCAGCCGCTCCAGCGCTTCCAGCTGTGGCTCGGTGTAGGCCTCATCCATTGCCTGGTGGCGGCTGTCGAACCAGTCCGGATAGCGCCCGCGGTTGACCAGCTCGATGCCCAGCGTATGCGCGTTCATGCCGCGCACGTGATGGGCCACGCGTTCCGGCGCCACGTACTGCACCACGCTGCCATCGCGGTCGATGTAGAAGTGCCCGCTGTTGCCGGCGCCGCTGTCGTACAGCACGCGCTCGCCGTACTCGCGGGCCATCGCCAGATCGGGCAGCTCGGTGCAGTGGATCACTACCATTTCCAGCGAGGCGGGATCCCGCAGCGGCAGTCGGTCGTGATAGGGCAGGGGCTGCAGCTGCAGGCCGGGCAGGAGCGGGTTGGGCATCCGGCGATGCTAGCATTGCGGCATGAACCTGCCTTCCTTTTCCTCGCCGGCCCGCGCCCACGGAGCACGCGCATGAGCCGCGGCCACTGCATCCTCTCCCATGGCTTCGAGAGCGGCCCGGAGGCGACCAAGGTCACCGCGCTGGCCGAGGTGGCGCAACGCCTGGGCTGGACCCACGAGCGCCCCGACTACACCGACCTGGACGCGATGAGCGAGGTCAGCCGGGTGGGCGACGTGCCGACCCGCCTGCGCCGTCTGGTTGAACGCGCCGCCATCGCGGCCCGTCAGGGGCCGGTGGTGCTGGCCGGCTCCAGCCTGGGCGCCTACATCTCCGCCATCGCCTCGCTGCAGGTGCCGGTAGCCGGCCTGTTCCTGATGGTGCCACCGACCACCATGGGCCCGATGCCGGCGCTGGACGCCGCTGCGGTGCCGACCACGGTGGTGCAGGCCTGGCATGACGATGTGGTACCGGCTGCCGGCGTGATTGCCTGGGCGCAGGCGCGTTCGGCGCAGTTGCTGCTGGTTGACGACGGTCACCGCCTGGAGCGCCACGTGGAGGCCTCCGCGCAGGCCTTCGAGCGCCTGCTGCGGCAACTGTGAAGCCAGGGCGCACGGCGCGCCCGCCCGCATTGACTACAATGGCAGCCCCGCCGCCCCCGGCGCGGGCCTGCCGGCCGTGCCTACGGCCCTCCTTTCCGACCGGCCCGGCCCCTGTGCCGCGCCCGACCACCTGCGAACCGATCCCGTGAAATTCTTCGTCTCCTGCGCCAAGGGCCTGGAATACCTGCTTGCCGATGAACTGTCGGCCCTGGGCCTTGGCAAGGCCACCGCCACCATTGCCGGCGTCAACGCCGACGGCGAACTGGCGCAGGCGCTGCGGATCGTGATGTGGTCGCGCCTGGCCAGCCGGGTGCTGTGGCCGATCGACGAGTTCGACTGCCCGGACGAGCAGGCCCTGTATGACGGCGTGCGTGCACTGCCGTGGCACGAGCACATCTCGCCGGAGATGACCCTGGCGGTGGATGCGCACGTGTCCGGCGACAAGATCACCCATGCACGCTTCGCCGCGCAGCGGATCAAGGATGCGATCGTCGACCGCATGCGCGACGAAGGCCTGGAGCGGCCCTCGGTCAATACCGATCTGCCCGACGTGCGCGTCAACCTCTCGCTGCGCAAGGGCCGCGCCTCGCTGTCGATCGACCTCGGCGGTGGCCCGCTGCATCGCCGCGGCTGGCGCGGTGCCGCCCACGAGGCGCCGCTGAAGGAAAACCTGGCCGCCGCGCTGCTGCTGCGCGCGCAATGGCCGCGCCTGCATGCCGCCGGCGGTGGGCTGCTGGACCCGATGTGTGGCAGCGGCACGCTGCTGATCGAAGGCGCGCTGATGGCCGCCGACGTTGCTCCAGGCCTGATGCGGCATGGCAGCCTGCCGCCGAGCCGTTGGCTGGGCTTCGACAAGGCGGCCTGGAAGTCCATCCAGAGCGAAGCACGTGAGCGCGAAGCGGCCGGCCTGGCCGCGCTGAAGCCGGTCATCCACGGCAGCGACATCGACCCGGCTGCGATCCAGGCGGCCCGCGAGAATGCCGAGGTCGCCGGCGTCGCCCACGCGATCCGTTTCACCCGCGCCGATGTCGCCGACCTGGCCGCGCCGGAACAGGAGATCGGTGCGGTGGTCTGCAACCCGCCGTACGACGAGCGCCTGGCCGCCGATCCGGCGTTGTATCGTGCACTGGGCAATGCCTTGCAGAAGGCGGTGCCGCAGTGGCGCGCCAGCCTGCTGTGTGGCAATGACGAACTGGCCTTTGCCACCGGCCTGCGCGCCAGCAAGAAGTACCAGATGTTCAACGGTGCGCTGGAATGCGCGCTGATCGTCTGCGATCCGATCGCTGTGCCAGGCCGTGATCCGGCACAGCCCCGCGAGCTGAGCGAAGGCGCGCAGATGGTGGCCAACCGCCTGCGCAAGAACCTGAAGAAGTTCAAGAGCTGGCGTGCCCGCGAGGACATCACCTGCTTCCGCGCCTACGACGCCGACCTGCCGGAGTACGCGGCGGCCATCGACGTCTACGAGGAAGAGGGTGGCAGGCGGCGTACCTTCCTGCATGTGCAGGAATATGCGGCACCGGCGGCGATTCCCGAGAACGACGTGCGCCGCCGCCGCAATGAGCTGCTGGCCGCCGCGCGCGAAGTATTCGGCGTGCCGCCGGAGCAGGTGTCGATGAAATCGCGCGAGCGCGGCAAGGGCGGCAGCAAGTACGGCCGCTTCGAGCAGCGCGACGAGTTCATCGTGGTGCGAGAGAACAACGCGCTGCTGCAGGTGAACCTGTTCGACTACCTCGATACCGGCCTGTTCCTTGACCACCGCCCGCTGCGCCGGATGATGGCCGAGCAGGTGCGTGGCAAGCGTTTCCTGAACCTGTTCTGCTACACCGGCGTGGCCAGCGTGCAGGCCGCCGTGGCGGGTGCCGCCAGCACGACCAGCGTCGACCTGTCGGCTACCTACCTGCAATGGTGCTACGACAACCTGGCGTTGAACGGACAGGGGGGCAACCAGCACCTGCTGGTCCAGGCCGACGCGATGGCCTGGCTGGAAGGCGACCGTGGCCAGTACGACGTGATCTTCTGTGACCCGCCGACTTTCTCCAACTCCGCACGCGCCGACGACTTCGACGTGCAGCGCGAACAACTGAAGCTGCTGCGTGCGGCGGTGGCGCGGCTGGCACCGGGTGGCGTGCTGTACTTCTCCAACAACTTCCGCCGCTTCAAGCTGGAAGAGAACGCCATCGCCGAGTTCGCCCAGTGCCGCGAGATCACCGCACGCACGATTGGTCCGGACTTCGAGCGCAACGCGCGCATCCACCGCGCGTGGGAACTGAAGCGGTTGGGGTAAGCCCGGTAGTGCCGGCCGCTGGCCGGCAACTGCGTCAGAACCGTGGAAGGTCTGCGGGATGCCGGCCAGCGACCGGCATTACCGCATCTGGTCCGTAGATCCACGCCATGCGTGGATCGGCCTAAAGCACCAACAATCGCCCCGGCGCATGGGCCAGGGGCCAATGGCCCTGTTCGTACAGCGCAAGCACAGGCTCCCAGTGTGCCGGCAGGCCGAGATGCATCTCCAGCAGGCGTTGCCGGAAGGCGAACATCGCCCCATCGCGCGCCACCAGCTGCAGGTCATGTGCACCACAGCGCAGTGCCGGCAGATCCAGTGCCGAAACCGCGCGCATCAACGTGCGGTTGAGTTCGCGTCGGGCGTCGGCGAGTTCGGCGGGATGGGGCAGGGCGGCGTGAAACGGATCCGAATCGCCCAGTGTCGTGGGCATCCATTCGAAACCATCGGTATCGATGGTCCGCAGTGCTTCGGCCAGCGACCGAACGGCGACGACGCCGGCCGTTATGGGCAGTGTTTCACCCAACCGGGAAAAAAAGCCGATTCCAGACATCCGCTGCAGCATGCTATCCATACGGGCATTGTAGATCCACGCCATGCGAGGATGCCGCTGTCCCCGTCCTGCGGCTACAGCAATTCCAGCACCAACCCCAGCACCGGCAGCGCGATCGCCAGCGGCGCAATCCATGTTGGACGATACGGATACAACCCGAACGACAGCGTCACGCCGGCCAGGGTCATTGCCCCCAGCCACAGCACCGGGCCCATCGCCCAGCCTTGGTCGGCCACGCACAGTGCGAACGCCGCCGCCAGCAGCGCCCAGCCCAGCACCCGCCACTGCATCCGCCGTGCGGGTGCGGCCGCGGCCTTGCCATGCAGGTCGTGCTGGTGCTTTTCCATCGACAGCGACAGCGCGGTGAACGCAGAGAACGACAGCGCCAGTGCCAGCAGCATCATGCGCTGGCCTCCGCTTCGGCCGCTTCTGCAGTGTTCACCGATGCCTTCGGCGCAGCCGCAGCGGCCGCACGTTTCTTCTTCTCGGCCGCACTCAGCGGTGGCGTCCAGCGCTGCATGCGCCAGCCGCACAGCGCCAGCATCGCGCCGAACGCGATCATCGAAAGATCGATGCCGGCCAGTACCCAGTCGCCGCTGCGCAGTGTGATGCCCAGATGCGCGTGCGTGGTCAGCGCATTGACCACCGGCACCAGTGCGAACGCGGCCGCACCCAGGTACAGCTGCCACGCCCACATCATCCGCTTCGGCCAGATGAAGGCGGCCAGCAGCGCGCCGCCCCAGGCGTAGAAGAACACGTTGGCCTCGGCACTGGAGCGCTCGGCGATCTGCAGCGGCAGCAGGCGGTTGCCCCAGAAGTACGCCGCGAAGGCGATCGGCAGGCCGGCCACGGTGCCGATGTTCAGCGCATCGACCAGGCGCAGGCCGAATCCGGTACGCCCGTTCTTGGCATGCCTGGGACGCTCCTTCACCGCCCACAGCACCACGCCGCTGGCGACCATCAGGCAGCCGACCAGGCCGGACAGGAAGAACAGTGCGCGCAGGCCCCAGTCGGCGAAGCGCGCCAGGTGCAGGCCATACAGCACGCCACGGGTGGCGGTGGCGCCGCCGGACGGCGGCGTCTCTTCCAGCAGCGCACCGTTGACCATGTTGTAGCGCAGCGCCGGGGTGTCGGTGGACAAACGCCTGCCGTCGCGTTGGCGGATGTCGATCACCGCATTGGCAGCGCCCGGGTTGGACACGGTGAAGCCGGCCACTTCCACGCCGTGCCAGTGTGCACGCGCGCTGTCCAGCAGCTGTGCGATCGGCAGCGGCGTGGCGCGGCCTTGTGCCGGCGCGGTCACCTCTGGCATGCCGCCGAAGGCTTCGCTGAAGAACTTGTCCTCGTCCTGCGGGTAGGCGACTTTCACCCCCCACGGCAGGTACATGATCATCAGAGTGACGATGCCGGTGTAGGTGATCATCGCGTGGTACGGCAGGGCCATCACCGCGCTGACGTTGTGGAAATCCAGCCAGGACCGCAGGCCCTTGTCCTTGCGGAAGGTGAAGAAGTCCTTGAAGATTTTCTTGTGGGTGATGACGCCGGTGATGATCGCCACCAGCATGAACATCGCGCAGAACCCGACCAGGTAGCGCGCCCAGTACACCGGGATGTAGTGCAGGTCGAAGTGCAGGCGGTAGAAGAAGTCGCCGCCACGGGTCTCGCGCGCCTTCAATGCCTGGCCGGTGTTCGGGTCGAGCGTGGCGTCGCCGAAGCCACCGCGACGGCCACGACTGGGGTCGGCCAGTTCCGGTGGCAGCCGCCAGAACAGCTGCATGGCCGGGTTGCGCGGCTGCGGCAGGGTGACGAACCAGTTCTCGGCGTGGCTCGCATTGGCCTGCAGGTAGGCCACCGCGCGCTGCGCGGCCACGTCGATGCTGACGTTGCTGGACGGCAGCTCCGGGCGCATCCAGCGACTGATTTCCTCGCGGTAGTAGCTGGCCGTGCCGGCCATGAAGATCAGCAGCAGCAACCAGCCGACCAGCAGGCCCGTCCAGGTATGCAGCCAGGCCATCGACTGGCGGAATCCGTTCTTCATGCCCAGGCTCCCAACAGGCGTGCGACCGCCGCCATCAGCAGGGCGGGGGCGAGGATGCCGACCCAGGCCCGCAGCGCGCTGCGGGTGGCGAAGGCCCACAGCGCCGCGCAGGCAGCCACCACAATGGCCAGCAGCATGCCGGTCAGCACGGTCTGGCCGCGCGCGCCGGGCAACGCCACCGCGCAGAACACGCTGGTCATCGAGGCCAGCGCATAGCCGCCGAAAATCGCGGCCAAAGCGCGTGACAGCACGCCCCAGCGCGGGTTGGAGAACAAGGTGCGGGGGCTGGCGGGGGTGGGCGAGCGGTCCACGGCGTTCCTGAGGTAGGAGAAGGGATGGAACGCGTCCGCGGCCCCCTTGCGCCCTGCGCATGTCGCCCAGCGTGTCCCATCGACGAAGCACTGCCCGCGCAGACGGGCAGCCCAGAAGTCGGGGCAGTACACGGGCGATGGGCACGTCTTCGTGCCCGTTTGGCTAAGCGTACAACCGATCAGTAAATGATATGTATTCGCATTTTATGAATCAAGCGTGCTGATCGTGGGCGTTGGCCGGGGCTAGAACCTGAACACCACGGTTGCCGCATGCAGCAGCAGGCCGATCAACCCGCCCACCAGGGTGCCGTTGAAGCGGATGAACTGCAGGTCGCGACCCACGCTCAGTTCCAGTTGCTCGACCAGGTGCCGCTCGTCCCAGCCCTTCACGGTCTGCGCGATATGCGTGGTCACGCCCTCGCGCAGGCGCCCGGTCAGGCGCTGCGCACCTTCCAGCAGGTGCTGGTTGAGGGCCTCGCGCAGGGCCGGGTCGGCCTGCAGGCTGCTGCCCAGCGACGCCAGGCTGCGCTGCAGGTGGCCGACCAGTGCCGAGTCCTCGCGTTGCAGGTCGGCGCGCAGGCTGGCATGGATGCGCGCCCACAGCCCCTGCACGTAGTCCTGCAGGGCGGGGTGGTCGATCATGTCCTGCTTGAGCTGTTCGATGCGCTCGGCCAGCGCCGGGTCTTCGCGCAGGCGCTGCACGTAGTTCTGCAGCCAGGTCTCATAGTCCTGGCGCAGCGGATGCTGCGGCTCGGCCAGCACCTGTTGCAGTTCTTCCAGCACCGCCCGCGCCAGGCGCTCGGCCAGGCTGTCGCCGATCTCGTCGATCGGCTTGACCCAGTTCACCGTGCTCGACAGCGTCGGCCATTCGCGCTGGATGTAGCGCACGATCAGCTGCGAGGCGCGTTCCTTCACCTCCGGCTGCTCCAGCCAGCGCCCCAGCCGCTGCAGGCCCTCGTCCAGCACGCGCTGGTGGCGTCCATCGGCGGTCAGCAGGGCCAGCAGTTCACCGGCGGTGGCAGCGGCATTCCACTGCCGCAGCTGCTGCACCACGAAGGCGTGCAGTTGCCGGCGTACCGCGGTTTCGTCGAAGAAATCCAGTGCCTGCAGCGCCCAGCTGCGGGCCATGTCGGCCAGCATCCGCGAGCGTGCCGGGTCGGACAGCCAGCTGCCGAGACGGCTGGCCGGATCGAACACCTGCAGCTTGGCCAGCAGCACACCTGGCTCCAGGAACTGGTCGCGCACGAACAGCGCCAGGCTGTCGCCGATGCGCTCCTTGCTGCGCGGGATGATCGCGGTGTGCGGAATCGGCAGGCCCATTGGCCGCCGGAACAGCGCAACGACTGCGAACCAGTCGGCCAGCGCGCCGACCGCAGCGGCCTCGCAGAAGGCCGAAACCCAGGCCCAGATGCCGCGTTCGCCGTGCCAATGGCTGACCGCGAATCCGGCCAGCATCAACAGCAGCAGGCCCAGTGCGAGGGCTTTCAGGCGCCGCAGCTGGGCGCGGCGCGGATCGTGGGCAGGCGTCATTGCACGAGTCTAACCGCAGCCCGGTGATGCCTGCCTGTAGAGCCGAGCCCATGCTCGGCTGCCTTGCGTGCGGCAAACCGCAGCCGGGCATGGGCCCGGCTCTACATGAGAGGTTCGCGCCTTTTTAAAGCGCTTCCAGTTGCTTGCGCAGCGCGGCCAGCTGGGCGCGCAGGGTGTCGTTCTCGCGGGTCAACGCGACCACGCGGCGGCGTAGGGCCGGGGCATCCTCGCCCAGCTGTTCCAGCGCCAACAGCACTTCGGCGTCGCGGCTGGCGATCTCGTCCTCGCTGGGCTCCTCGAAGTCCATCTCGGCCGCGTCCGGCTTCGGCGCGCGCGGCTTGCGTTTGGATTCGCGCACGCGCTTGGCCGCCTGCTTCAGCTCGTCCTTGCCACCGGCGGCGGCGGCGCGCTGCTCCTCTTCGGGCAGGTCGGCCACGGCTGCAGCGGCGCTGATCGAGATCACGCCGGCCTTCACTGCCTCCACCACTTCGGGGGCAGCCTGGGCGTGGATGCGCTCGATCATGCCGACCTGGCTGGTACTCAGCTTGGCTTCGCGGGCCAGCTCGGCGCGGCTGAGCTTCGGTGCCGGCTCCCACGGCGGGCTGTCTTCGCCCGCCTCATCGGCAATCTCGGCGGTACCGTCGCTCTCGCGCTGCAGCTGCGCCTGCTCGACCTGCTTGCGGGCGGCCAGGATGTCGCGCTTGCGCAGCGCCAGCACACCGCGCTGGAAATCGGACACGCTGCGGCGGCCCAGATGCTGCTCGATCATCCACAGGTGCACGTCTTCCATGCTCTGGAAGCGCGTGTTCTGCACGGTGTTGAAGGGCAGGCCATGCTTCTGGCAGATGCCGAAACGGTTGTGACCATCGACCAGCACATTACCCCACAGCACCAGCGCATCGCGGCAGCCTTCGGCCAGGATGCTGCGCTCCAGCGCGTCATGTTCGTCCGCGGTCAGCGGGTCGATGTAGGCCTTGAGTTCTTCTTTGACGACGATATCCATGGGCACGGCAGCGAGCAGGAGCGGAACCGCCCATTGTACCCGCTCGCCACCACCGGCCCGGGCTCAGGCGGTGGCCCCGATCATCTCACCCAGGGTGCCGGTGATCTGGTCGATCTGTGCCTTGTCCACGATCAGCGGCGGCGACAGCGCGATGATGTCACCGGTACAGCGCACCAGCAGCCGGCCGTCGTGGAAGCAGCGCCGGAACACCTCGTAGCCGCGGCTGCCAGGTGCATCGCGGCGCGGCGCCAGCTCGACCGCACCGACCAGGCCGAAGTTGCGGATGTCGATCACGTTGGGCAGGCCCTGCAGCGCGTGCAGCCGTTCCTGCCAGTACTCGCCCAGTTCGATGGCGCGCTCGAACAGGCGCTCCTCGGCGTAGACGTCCAGTGTTGCCAGCGCTGCGGCGCAGGCCAGCGGGTGCCCCGAGTAGGTATAGCCGTGGAACAGCTCGATGGCCTGCGGCGGGGCCTGCATCAGCGTGGCATGCACGGCGTCGCTGGCCAGCACGCCGCCCAGCGGCACCGCGCCGTTGCTGACCGCCTTGGCAAAGGTCAGCAGGTCCGGGGTGACCCCGAAGCGCTGTGCGGCGAAGGGCATGCCGACCCGGCCGAAACCGGTGATGACCTCATCGAACACCAGCAGGATGCCGTGGTGGTCGCACAATTCGCGCAGGCGCTGCAGGTATCCGGGCGCGGGCAGGATCACCCCGGCGGAGCCGGCGATGGGCTCGACGAAGACGGCGGCAATCGTCGAGGCGTCATGCAGCGCGATCAGCCGTTCCAGGTCGTCGGCCAGCTCCGCGCCCTGGCGCGGCAGGCCCTTGCTGAACGCGTTGCGCTGCAGGTCCAGGGTGTGGCGCAGATAGTCCACGCCCCCCAGCTGCAGGCCGAACGCCCTGTGGTTGCTGGGCAGACCGCCCAGTGCCATGCCACCGAAACCGACGCCGTGATACGCCTTCTCGCGGCTGATGAAGCGCGTGCGCTGGCCCTCGCCACGCTGGCGGTGGTAAGCCAGCACGATCTTCATCGCGGTATCCACCGCCTCCGAGCCGGAGCTGGTGAAGAACACATGGTTGAGCGGGGCCGGAGCCAGTGCGGCCAGCCGCTGTGCAAGCGCGAAGGCCGGCGGCGAGCCCATCTGGAAAGCGGGCGAGTAGTCGAGCGTGCGTGCCTGCCCGGCGATGGCCTCGACGATGCGCGGTCGCGCGTGGCCGGCGTTGCAGCACCACAGGCCGGCGGTGCCGTCAAGGATCTGTCGGCCATCGATGTCTTCGTAGTGCATGCCTTCGGCGCGGACCAGCATGCGTGGTGCCGCCTTGTACTGGCGATTGGCGGTGAATGGCATCCAGTAAGCGTCCAGTGACTCGGGGCGCTGTGTGGCCAGGTCGTGCAGGTCGCTCGCGGAACGCTTCATGCCAGCTCCATCGGGTCCGATGCGATGAATGTAGCGCAGCCACGTCACGGCGGAGTCGCGGTGACCCCGGTATAACCAAGGTTCGTTGAATGCTGGAGCTTCCCATGGTCGATTTTCCCGACCGCAGCCATTGGCAGGTGCTGGCCCTCCAGCTGTCGATGCCAGGCCAGGCCTTCATCGATGGCCGCTATGTCGATGCAGCCAGCGGCGCCCGTTTCGACTGCGTCAGCCCGATCGACGGTCGCGTACTGGGGGCGGTCGCCGACTGCGACGCGCAGGACGTGGAGCGCGCGGTAATGGCCGCGCGGCGCAGCTTCGAGGCGGGGCACTGGTCGCAGGCAAGCCCGTCCCATCGCAAACGCGTGCTGCTGGCCTTGGCGGCGTTGGTGGAAAAGCACGCCGACGAGCTGGCCCTGCTGGAAACCCTGGACATGGGCAAGCCGGTGCGTGATGCGCGCCGCATCGACCTGCCAGGCGCGGTGCGCTGCCTGCGCTGGACCGCCGAGGCCGTGGACAAGCTGTACGGCGAGATCGCGCCGACCGGCCCGCACGAACTGGGACTGGTCACGCGCGAGGCCGCCGGGGTCGTGGCCGCGATCGTTCCGTGGAACTTTCCGCTGCTGATGGCCTGCTGGAAGATCGCGCCTGCATTGGCCATGGGCAACTCGGTGGTGCTCAAGCCGTCCGAGCGGTCACCGCTGAGTGCGCTGCGGCTGGCCGCACTTGCGGCCGAGGCGGGCCTGCCAGAGGGCGTGCTGAACGTGCTGCCGGGGTACGGTGCGCGCGTCGGTGAGCCGTTGGCCCTGCACATGGATGTGGACGTGCTCGCCTTCACCGGCTCCACCGCCACGGGCGCGAAGCTGCTGCAGTGTTCAGGGCGATCCAACCTCAAGCGGGTCTGGCTGGAGTGTGGCGGCAAGAGCCCGCATGTGGTGTTCGCCGACGCCCCTGATCTGGACGCCGCCGCGAAGGCGGTGGCACAGGGTATCTTCTTCAACCAGGGCGAGGTCTGTACCGCAGGTTCGCGGCTTCTGGTACAGCGTTCGATCCGCGAGGATTTCGTGAATCAGGTGGTTGCCTATGGCCAGCACATGCACCCCCGCCATCCATTGGACCCCGATGCGCCGATGGGCGCGCTGGTGGATGCCGCGCACCTGGACAAGGTGATGGACGATATCGCGCGCGCCGAAGGCGAGGGCGCCCGGTTGCTGCTGGGTGGGCGGCGCGCCGAAGTGGAAGCCGGCGGCAGCTACGTCCAGCCCACCGTGTTCGACCAGGTGCGCCCGGAGCAGGCACTGGCGCGCGAGGAAGTGTTCGGGCCGGTGCTGGCCGTGCTGGGGTTCGAAGACGAGGCCGAAGCGGTGCGCGTGGCCAATGACAGCCGCTACGGCCTGGCCGCCGGCCTGTGGACGCGGGACCTGGGGCGGGCCCACCGCGTCGCGCGCCAGCTGCGCGCCGGCAGCATCTGGGTGAACGGCTGGGATGGCGGGGACATGACCGCTCCGTTCGGTGGCTACAAGCAGTCCGGCAACGGGCGCGACAAATCGCTGCATGCGTTCGACAAGTACAGCGAGATCAAGGCCACCTGGATCCAGTTGTAACGACGCGATTGCTGGACGGCTGTTCGCTCTCTGTAGAGTCGAGCGATGCTCGACTGCCGTTCGTTCTTCCGTGGAGCCGAGCCATGCTCGGCTGCATCTCGCGAAGAACCGTCGAGCATGGCTCGACGTTACAGGCGCCTGCCGCCTCGTTGGCATCGGTGTCGGCTGAAACCATCGTGCCGTACCGCCGCCAGCCCGTGGCAGAATCGGGCGATCTGCCATTTCCCATGTTGCCGATGTCCTCGATCACCGCTGCCGCGCCGCCCGTGAATTCCCCCCGTCGTGTGCTGCTGGCCAGCCTGATCGGTACCACGATCGAGTTCTTCGACTTCTACATCTACGCCACGGCCGCGGTGCTGGTGTTCCCGCACCTGTTCTTCCCGGACAGCAGCGAACAGGCAGCCCTGCTGCAGTCGCTGGCAACCTTCGCGGTGGCCTTCATCGCACGCCCGGTTGGCTCGGCAGTGTTCGGCCATTTCGGCGATCGCATCGGCCGCAAGGCCACCCTGGTGGCTGCGCTGCTGACCATGGGGCTGTCCACGGTGCTGATCGGCCTGCTGCCGACGCACGCACAGATCGGTCTGTGGGCGCCGGCGCTTCTGGCGCTGTGCCGTTTCGGCCAGGGCCTGGGTCTGGGCGGGGAGTGGGGCGGGGCAGTGCTGCTGGCCACCGAGAACGCACCGCCGGGCAAGCGTGCCTGGTACGGCATGTTCCCGCAGCTGGGTGCACCGCTCGGCTTCCTGCTGTCGGCCGGCATCTTCCTGGTGCTCGGCCGTTGCCTGAGCCAGGCCGACTTCCTGCAGTGGGGCTGGCGCATTCCGTTCGTGGCCAGCGCGCTGCTGGTCGGCCTCGGCCTGTGGGTGCGGTTGAACATCCACGAGACCCCCGACTTCAAGCAGGCGCTGGAGCGCAAGGCGCCGGTGCGGCTGCCGATGTGGACGGTGCTGCGTGACCACCCGGTGCCGATGCTGCTGGGTACCCTGGGCGCGTTCGCCACCTTCGTGCTGTTCTACCTGATGACCGTGTTCAGCCTCGGCCACGGCACCGCGGTGCTGGGTTACAGCCGCGAGCAGTTCCTGCTGATGCAGATGGCCGGCATGCTGTTCTTCGCGCTGGGCATCCCGCTGTCGGCGCGCTATGGCGACCGCTGGGGGACGCGCCGCACGATGATCGTGGCCAGCGTGCTGATCATCGGTTTCGGCGTGCTGTTCGCGCCGCTGTTCCAGCCGCACAGCCCGTGGCTGGTCACCGCCTTCCTGTGCCTGGGCCTGTTCCTGATGGGCCTGACCTATGGCCCCTGCGGTACCTTCCTCGCCGAGATCTACCCGGTGGAGGTGCGCTACACCGGCGCATCGCTGTCATTCAACCTGGCCGGCATTCTGGGTGCGGCACCGGCGCCGTACCTGGCCACCTGGCTGGCCGAACGCTTCGGCCTGGTCGCGGTCGGCTACTACCTGTGCCTGACTGCGGCAGCGACGCTGTGCGCGCTGGTGGCACTGCACCGGCGCGCACAGCGGTTCAGCCAAAGAAGCGCTTGAGCGTGCGTCCCAGCCAGCCACCGCCCTGGTGCTCGCGGGTGAACTGGTTCAGGTGCGCCTTGACCTGTTCGGCATAGGCCTGATCATCGCCGCGGATGTGGTTGAACAACCAGCGCGAGAGCATGGTGCGCAGTTCGTCGCTGATGTCCTCGCCGGCCTGGAAGCGCAACCGGTACTCGGCCACGCGCTTGATGAAGATCTCATGCACGCGCTTGTGCGCTGCACAGAACGGGTAGCCCGCCTCCTCCATCAGCTCTTCCTCGAACGCGAAGTGCGACATGGTGTAGTCGACGACTTCGTCGATCACTTCACCCACCGCTGCACGCTGCAGGCTGGTCTGCGCCACGTGCAGGTGGTTGAGCATCTCGATGATGCGGCGGTGTTGTTGGTCGATCACATCGATGCCGATGTTCAGATCGTCCTGCCAGACAAGTAGTGCCATCCCCGGCTCCCCTTCATGCGTATGTCGGGGCCGACTGTAGAGCTGCCGTGCGGGAACGGCGTTGATCTGGATCAAAGCGAGCCGGTCAGGTCAGCGCAGGCTCGCGTGGACGCAGCGGGCTGGCCACCGTGGTGCAGCTGACCCGGTTGCGGCCACCGGCCTTGGCCAGGTACAGCTGGCGGTCGGCCTCGGAGATCAGCCGGTGCAGCGCATCGCGCTGCGGGCGCAGGCAGCACAGGCCGATGCTGACCGTCATGCGCAGGGTAGCGGTGCCGATGTCCACCTCCAGTGCGGCGATGCGCTGGCGCAGCTCCTCGAAGTACAGCAGCGCCTCGTCCTGTTCCATGTCTGGCACCAGCAGGCAGAACTCCTCGCCGCCGAAGCGCGCGATCAGGTCGTGGCTGCGTGCATGCGCGGTCACCGCGCCGGCCACCGCGCGCAGCGCGTCGTCGCCTGCTTCGTGGCCATGGGTGTCGTTGATGTGCTTGAAGTGGTCGATGTCGATCATCGCCACCGCCACGCATTGGCCGTGCAGCTGCAGCTGCGGCAGCTGGCGCTGGCTCTGCTCCAGGAAGAAGCGGCGGTTGGGCAGGCCGGTGAGGAAGTCGCGGGTGGCCAGGTCCTGCAGGGTGCCGATCAGTTCCAGCTGGTCCACGTTCTGCGAGACGCGGCAGAAGAACTCCTCGCGCGAGAACGGCTTGCGCAGGAAATCGTTGGCGCCGTTCTTCAGGAAGCGCGGGATCAATGAGGCGTCGGTATTGCCGGAGATGCCGATCACCGCCACCTTGTCGCGCGAGCGCAGGGTGCGGAGGCGACGGGTGAATTCCACGCCTTGCATGCCGGGCATTTCCTGGTCGACCACCGCCAGGCGGATCGCCGGATGCGCCTCGATAGCAGCCAGGCCCTCGTTGCCGTCGGCGGCTTCGTGCACCTCATGCCCATACATCCGCAGCAGGGCGGCGGCATAGCCACGCGCGGACGGCGAATCGTCCACCACCAGCGCGGCGATGCGCCGGTTGCGTTCCAGCCGCTGCACCAGCCATACCAGGTAGTCGATGCTGCCGGGGGTGTTCTTCAGCACGTAGTCGATGATCTGCTGCTGCAGCACGCGCTTGCGCAGGTCCTCGTCGTAAACGCCGCTGACCACCACCGTCGGCAGGTCGCGCTTGAGGAAGAATTCGACCACTGCATCGCGGTCGCCGTCGGCCAGCACCAGTCCGGTCAGCACCAGGAACCAGCCTCCGCCTTCGCTGAGCAGCCGGTCGGCCTCGGCCAGGGTGGAGGCGATCACCACCGGCAGTTCCAGGCGCTGCTCGATGGCTTCGCGCAGCATGCCGGTGAACGCACGGGAGTTTTCGACCAGCAGGATCCGCTGCGGCAGCGGATCGGCCAGGTCGCCATCGACGGCGGCCTGCGGCAGCACGGGCATGATGCGGTGGCTCACGAGGGAGGGACTCGGCACGGATAGCGGCGGTTTCGGGTGTAACTTTAGCGGGGCAGTATGCCCTGCGTGTCGTTCGGCGATCAGGCGGGCGATGCGAATGACGCCGCTGTGCCCGCAATGGATTCGTGCAGGACGAGCCGGAGCCGGTTGCCACGGCAATGCACCGTACCGCCGTAGGCCATTATCCGGCCGGCCAGACGCTCCGTGGCCTGCTGAACGGTCCCACTCGACAGCGTGCAACTGCGGTCAAGCAGGCCCACGACCACCACAATGCCGCGGCGGTCGCCAGCCTGGCCGCTGCGGGCGCGCACGCTGACCTGTCCCGACTCCAGCTCCAGCAGCAGCGACACCGCCTCGATCAGCGAGCGATAGATGGCGAGCTGCAGGTCAACAGTCAGCAGGCAGGGGTTGCCCTCCAGCCGAGGCGGTATCACGCGATGGGAGTTGTCCCAGTTCTCGCATGCGCCGCCAACGCGCAGCGCGATATACAGCCCAACCTGCTCCAGCCCCGTGGGGTAGACCAGACTGGCCTGTTCACGGAACAGCCGCGAGTGCACGGATGAGGCGTGCTGCAGGCTGTTGGCCACCGCGTGATGCCCCTGCGCCTTCAGCCAGCTGACCATCTCGCCGAGCGAGCTGTCCATGCCTTCGCCGAGTTGCTTGAGATGGGAGGCGCGCTCGCGAAGTTCACGCTCACGGATCTGATGCGAACTACGTGCCAAGCGCAATGTGGTTTCCTCAGCCAGTCCACGGGACCGTGCACGCTCGTGGTGATAGCTGATGCTGGATCCCAGGGCGAGCAGTGCGACACTCATCACGGCCATGTTCTGCTGGGTGGCGAAGGTGCCCAGGTCGAACGAGGACGGTAGGCCGGTGCTGGGAGTGGCGAAATGGAGTGGAAGGTTCAACAGCGGAATCGCGATGGCAGCGCCACGCCACCCATGCATGAAGGTCAGGGCGATCGCCGGTAGGGAGGACAGCAGCACCAGGTGGGTGCGTGTGGTGTGGGCGCTGATGGCCGTAAGCTGCATGCACAGGGCCAGGACCAGCATCACCAGGATGGCCGTGACCGTAGGTGCAGCAAAGCGGCGCGTCCAATTGGGAGCCGCGTCTCGTCGCGACCAGAGGAATGCCAGTGGCACGAGGGTAATGATGGCGGCGAAGTGGCCAAAGATCGTGCGATCAACTGCGCCAAGCAGGTTGCTCGGCGGCGGGTTCGACCACAGGGCGAATGAAATGCCCATATTGAGAGCCGGGACGAACAACGCCGTGCAGAAGGTCAGCGACAGCAGCCAGAGGCCGGCGGCGGACTCCGATGGCATTCTCATGCGGTGCAGGTGGACCACCAGCATCGCCATCGGCATCAGCAGCGTCGAGGCCAGGATGACCCAGGCCAGGCCGTAGCTGTCGATCATGGGGATGCGCAGGGTTGCGAAGTAGGCGTACTCGCCAAGCAGCAGGTAGGGCCACAGGCGGGTCGGGACGATCAGTAGTGCCGCTGCCCGGATGCCCGCAGGCAGGAAGAACTGATCCAGCGAGTACTGACGCAAGGAAAGGCAGCTCAGGGCGTAGACGGCCGCGAGTGCGATTCCGACGGGTCGTATCCGGAAGCTCAGTTCAATCGATTCATTGAATCGCTCCAAGCCCGCGCCTCTCGTCTCCCGGCCAATGATGACTGGCCACTTCCGTAGACATTATCGACAGTCGGAGAAGGGCGCAATCGAGGTGCGTGGCTTCCCCTTGTGCTGCAATTGCCGGCTTCCTGCGCTTCGTGGCCCTACACGGTCAGCAGTGCGTCGGCATAGCCACCAGCGGACGGTGAATCATCCACAATCAGCGCGTCCTCGGTTCGATCACGTTGCAGCCGTTGCACCTGCTACGTTCGGCAGTTGATGCTGTCCACTGTGTTCACTATCGCGCAATCGACAATGTCCTGCTGTTACACGCGCCTGTCCAGGTCATTTGTCGCAGATGCAGCTGACCCGCACCGTGGGCGGGTTTCGCTACGGGTATTGGCGATTTCGGCCGCAGCTTCGGCGTGGCATGGGTTTGTATCGATCCAGTGGATTATGTCCGACAGGCACTGCGGAGTCTGCCCGGTATATGCTGACGTGATTGGCGGTAGCATCCTTCTTGATCCGTATTGCATCCAACCTGGAGGTTAGTGTGAGAAGTTTCCGAATTCATGCATGTGCTGGTGCATTGATGTTGGTGCCGGTATCCGTTTTTGCTTTTGCCCCGAGTGACGACCATGGAATCAAGATGGCCGGCCAAGGACTCGGCCAGTCGATTCCGCAGGCACAGGACCTGAGCGTGGATCCCGGCTGGTTGGTCTATGGGTTCGAGCGCGATGGCATGGATTATTTCCAGGTAAACGATCTCGCGGGCCACGTGCACATCGTGATCGGCAATGCTGCGGGCACGTTCTGGGTACTGCCGGCAGGTGACCCATCTGCGAAGGTGTCGTTGCCTGAGCAGCGCCTGCCTGTTCCCGCCAAAGCCACCAGGACGGTTGTCTATCGGTCCCCCGCATTCACACTGGTCAGATATGCAAGCGGAGCTGATGTCTTGTGGGCGGTAGAGGCACCCTGATACCGCCTGTTGCCGGGATATCGGAGAGCTTCAGTGTCAGACCGCATGGGCACCCGGATGTTCGCCGGGTGCCCATGACGCCTTTGGCCAGCGGATGAGCGGGACGTTTATGCGATACCGCTGCGTTGGTTCGATCCGATCGCTTGACTGTGAATGCACTACTGCAGCGCAGAGGGTGCAGGGCAGCTGTACCGTGATGGAGTACTGGGCTGTGTCTCAAGTTTTGTTTCACGGTCGAGGAACAGGATCCTGACCCGGTTGCGATAGCAGTCAACGGTCCCGTCATAGGGCAGGGTTCGCCCGGTCAGCCGCTCGAACGCTGCCATGGTTGTCTGCTGGGAAAGGCGCCGACGCGACTCCAGCAGCGACACGACCATGAGAATTCCGCGCCTGGAGCCCATTCTGCCGCATCTTGCACGAATGCGAATCTGTCCACCTTCATGCTTGAGAAGAATGGAGACCGCATCAATGAGTGTCCGGTAAGCGGCCAACTGCAGTTCCACGCTCAGGTTGCAGGGGTCGCCTTTCAGATCAGGGCGGAGAACGCGCTCCGTCAGCTTCCACGACTCACGGATGCCACCAGCCTGCAAAGCCACGTAAAGACCAAGATGCTCCAGGCCCGAGGGATAGACCATGCTTGTCTGTTCGCGAAAGAGCCTCGAATGTACATTCGAGGTATGCAGAAGGCTGCTGGCCACTGCGTGATGTCCCTGGGCCTTGAGCCAGTCGGCCAGTTCCACCAGTGACGTATCAATGCCGTCGCCGAGCTTGCGAAGGTGCAGGGCACGCTCACGCAGCTCCATCTCGCTGGCCAATTGCGAGCTCCTCGCAAGATGGATGGCGTCCCTTTCCCCCATCTCGCGCAGCCTGTAACGATGGTAGAAGTGGGTGATGCGTGATCCGAGCAACAGCAATACGATGCCGCTGATCGCCATGATCTGCTGGGTGATGAAGGCCGCGGGATCGAATGCGCTGGGATGGGTGTTGGGCGTGGTCAGACCGATGACCATGTTGAGCACCGGTACTGCAAGGGCGGCACCCTTCCAGCCATACAGGCAGGTAAGTGCGGCCGCGGGGAGTGCCAACAGCAGCAGGAGCGTTGCCTTCAGCGCAACCCCGTCTGCGGGCAGTTGAGTTGCTGCTATCCCGATCAGGAGCATCGATGAAAGTGCCGCCAGCATCGGGGTCTTTCGTCCAGCGTTCCACTCCTGCCCCACGTCCTGTCGCGCCCACAGCATGGCGATGGGGGCCACCGTCAGAATGCCGATGAAGTCGCCCACGCTGTAACGCGCCGCACTGGTCAGGAAGGGCGTGGAAGGGGGTGTTGGCCAGAGCAGATGGGAAAAGCTGAGGTTCAGCAGCGTAACTACGACGCTGGAAGCGGCGGCAATCAACAAAAGGCCGATCGTCTGCGACTCCGCCATCAGTCGCCGTTGCAGCTTCACAATCAACATCACTGCGGGCATGAGGAACGCGGAGGCAACAATGACCCATGCCAGGCCGTACTTCTCGATCATTGGCACGCGGGACTGTGCAAAGTACGCATATTCGCCCAGCAGCAGATACGGCCACAGGCGCGGCGGGCACAACAGTACGGCCGCCACCCGGATGCCGGCTGGCAAATAGAACTGATCCAGCGACAGCTGTCGGGTTGCCCAATAGGCAACTGCATAAAGCAAGGCAAGCATCAGGCCAGCCGGACGAATGCGCACCTTCAGCAACAATCCTTCTTTCCACCAGTCCAATCGCACGTCCCCCTCTCCTGCGTGTCCCCTGTCAGCTTCCATTCGCCGCGAGGCCCGGTTTCTCAGGACGTTATCGGTCTGCGAACGATTATGCAATTGCACAGCGGCGCATTTAGGTAATTGACCAACCATCCATCACACATGTTGCGTGAAAATCTGTGACGTGTGCAGCACGATCAGCGCTGCGGTGCGCTTGTCAGAACGTTCAATACAGGTGGAGATGCAGAATCTTCACCACAACGCATCCCGCAGCTTGTACCAGGACATCGCCGCCACCAGCAGCGGCGTGCGCAGCAGCCGGCCGCCGGGGAAAGGCGCATGCCGCAGGCGCTGGAACACGTCCAGGCGCTCACTCTGGCCTGCAATGGCGGCGGCGATCACCTCGCCGGCCAGCCCGGCGGCGGCCACCCCATGGCCGGAGAACCCCTGCGCGAAGTACAGGTTGCCGTCCAGCCGGCCCCAATGTGGAGCGCGGTTGCGGGTGATGTCCACGTAACCGCCCCAGACCTGCTCCAGCGGCACATCGGCCAGTTGTGGAAACACCTGGTGCATGCGCCGCTGCATCACCCCGCGCAGGCCGGGTGGGGGCAGCGCCGAGTAACTGGCGCGGCCGCCGAACAGCAGCCGGTGGTCGTGGCTGAGGCGGAAATAGTCCAGTGCCCACGCGGTGTCGGCCACGGCCATGTTGTTGCCGATCAGGGCGCGGGCGCGCTCGGCCCCCAGCGGCGCGCTGGCGCCGATATAGGTGCCGACCGGCATGATCCGGCGTTCCAGGTCGGGCAGCAGGCCCTGCAGCCAGGCATTGCCGGCCACCACCAGATGCGCAGCGCGCACGCTTCCCTGCGCGGTATGCAGGGTGGGCTGCGGTCCGCGCTGCACGCGGGTCACTGCGGAGTTCTCGTGGATCACCACGCCGGCCGCACGTGCCGCATCGGCCAGGCCACGCGCATAGGCCAGCGGGTGCAGGTGCGCGCTGTGCGGATCGAACATCGCGGCGCGGTAGCGCGGGCTGTCCAGCTGTGCGCGCAGGGCATCACGGTCCCACCACTGCATCGGGTAGTCGTAGTGGCGCTGAAGATGCTCGCAGTTGGCGCGCAGGTCGCGCTCATGGCGCTCGCGGATGGCGACGCTGGCGTGGCCCTCCACCCAATGGCAGTCGATACCATGGCGGTCGATGCGCCTGCGCATCGCCTGTACTGCGTCGCGCGACCAGTCGAACAGGTGGCGCGCATCGTTACGGCCGAGCTGACGCTCCAGTTCGTCCACCTCGCAGCCATAGCCGACCAGCGCCTGGCCACCATTGCGGCCGGACGCGCCCCAGCCGATCCGCTGTGCGTCCAGCACCACCACGCGTTGGCCACGCACGGCCAGTTCCAGTGCGGCGGTCAGGCCGGTATAGCCGGCGCCCAGCACCGCAACGTCGGCCTGCACCTGCCCCTGCAACGCGGGCAGTGCGGGCGGTTCGGGCAGGCTGGAGGCATACCAGCTGGGCGGAAAGGCGGCGCTCACTGCAGGCCTCGCGGGTGCAGTGCGGGAGGGCGGAGCAGGGCAGGTCGATCAGCGTTCACCCCGGTAGTTTCGCCGATGCGTGGCAGCTGCGGTGTGACGGCAGCGACTTGCCGCCGTTGCCAGGCGACGGGTAACGTGTCGGCACGCCAAGGAGTCTTCCCATGCGCCGCCTGCCCTGGGTGGGCCTGCCCACCGACAGCACCGTGCTCGGCCACCACCGTTTCGCGGTGGCCGGCGAGAAGTACGTGCGCGCGCTGGCCGAGGCGGCCGAGGTGACCCCGGTGGTGTTGCCGAGCCTGCAGCCACCGTTGCCGGCCAGCGACTGGCTGCTTGGGCTCGATGGCCTGCTGTTGACCGGCGCGGTCAGCAATATCGAACCGCAGCACTACGAAGGCGGCCGCAGCTGGCCAGGCAATCCGCATGACCCTGCCCGCGATGCCAATGCCTTCGCGCTGCTGCACGAGGCGCTGGCGCTGGACCTGCCAGTGCTGGCGATCTGCCGGGGCTTCCAGGAGTTGAACGTCGCACTGGGCGGCAGCCTGCATCCGCAGGTGCATGCGGTGCCCGGCCTGGCCGACCATCGCGAAGACCCGCAGGCGCCGGTGGACGTGCAGTATGGGCCGGCCCATGCGGTGACCCTGGCCGCCGACGGCTGGCTGGCGCAGTGGCACGGCAGTGGCCGCGCGCAGGTCAATTCGGTGCACGGACAGGGCATCGCCCGCCTCGCGCAGGGCCTGGAGGTCGAGGCCATGGCCGATGACGGACTGGTCGAGGCAGCGCGCAGCCTGCACCATGGATTTGTGCTCGGCGTACAGTGGCATCCGGAGTGGCGTGTCACGCAGACGCCGTTCTATCACGCTATTTTCCGTGCGTTCGGCCAAGCTTGCCGGCAGCACCAACAGAACCGACTGGATTCCCGATGAGTTCCCGAACGCGCCCGCGCAAGACGGCCACGCCCCCCGCACCGCAGGAAAGCAGCCTGCTGCGCTGGCTGAAGGAGCGGCGCATCACCGAGGTGGAATGCCTGGTGCCGGACATCACCGGCAACGCCCGCGGCAAGATCATTCCTGCCGACAAGTTCTCGCACGACTACGGCACGCGCCTGCCGGAAGGCATCTTCGCCACCACCGTCACCGGCGAGTTCCCTGACGACTACTACGAGCTGACCTCGCCGTCGGACTCGGACATGATGCTGCGCCCTGACCCGGATACGGTGCGCATGGTGCCGTGGGCGGCCGATGCCACCGCGCAGGTCATCCACGATTGCTACACCAAGAGCGGCGAACCGCACGAGCTTGCGCCGCGCAACGTGCTGCGCCGCGTACTGGCGGCTTATGCGGAACTGGGCCTGCGCCCGGTGGTGGCGCCGGAGCTGGAGTTCTTCCTGGTGCAGAAGAACACCGACCCGGACTTCCCGCTGCTGCCACCGGCCGGTCGCTCGGGGCGCCCGGAGACCGCGCGGCAGTCGTACTCGATCGACGCGGTCAACGAGTTCGACCCGATCCTCGACCTGATGTACGACTACGCCGATGCGATGAAGCTGGACGTGGACACGCTGATCCACGAATCCGGCGCAGCACAGCTGGAGGTGAACTTCACCCATGCCGATGCGATGGACCTGGCCGACCAGGTGTTCCTGTTCAAGCGCACCATGCGCGAGGCGGCGATGCGCCACGGGGTGTACGCCACGTTCCTGGCCAAGCCCATGGAGAACGAGCCCGGTAGTGCCATGCACATCCACCAGAGCCTGGTGCGGGTGAGCGATGGCAGCAATGTGTTCGCTGGCGAGACCGATGCCGAGGGCGAGTTCAGCCCGGTGTTCGGCCACTACCTGGGCGGCCTGCAGAAGTACGCGCCGCAGGCGATGGCGTTCTTCGCGCCGAACGTGAATTCCTACCGGCGCCTGGTGTTCGGCGAAGTCTCGCCGAGCAACGTGCACTGGGGCTTCGACAACCGTACCTGCGGCCTGCGCGTGCCGCTGGATACGCCGGAAAACATGCGCGTGGAGAGTCGTTTCGCCGGTTCCGACGCCAATCCGTACCTGGCAATGGCGGCCACCCTGGCCTGCGGCCTGCTCGGCATCCGCGAGCGGCTGGCGCCGGACGCGCCGGTGACCGGCAGCGCGAAGGAACTGGGCTACAACCTGCCGCGCTCGCTGGGCGAGGCGCTGGACGGGTTGGAGCAGTGCAGCGAGCTCCAGGCCCTGCTGGGCGAGCGTTTCTGCCGCGCCTACATCTCGGTCAAGCGCAAGGAATACGAGACCTTTTTCCGCGTCATCAGCTCGTGGGAGCGCGAGTTCCTGCTGCTGAACGTCTGAGCATCTGGAATAGAAAAATCCGCCGCCGGGGGGTAGGCTGGCACCCGTCGCCGGCTCCGCCGGCCCCCCTTCCCGCATTCTGGAGCACCCGATGAAGCTGCGTATCCTCACGCTCGGCCTGGCCTCCGCCATGCTTGCCGCCTGTGGCGGTGGCAACGGCGGCGCGCAGGACAGCCAGGTCCTGAACGTCTACAACTACAGCGATTACATCGCCGAGGACACCATTCCGACCTTCGAGAAGGAGAGCGGCATCAAGGTGACCTACGATGTGTTCGACAGCGATGAGATGGTCGAGACCAAGCTGCTGGCCGGCAACAGCGGCTACGACGTGGTGGTGCCGACCCTGAACTTCTTCGGCCGCCAGATCCAGGCCGGCGTGTTCCTGCCGCTGGACAAGAGCAAGATCCCGAACCTGGACAACCTCGATCCGGCGGTGATGAAGCGCATCGCTACCCAGGACCCGGGCAACCAGTACGGCGTGCCGTACATGATCGGCACCACCGGCATCGGCTACAACGTGGACATGCTGAAGCAGCGCTTCGGCGGCAGCACCGATGTCGCCAACAGCTGGGACCTGGTGTTCAAGCCGGAGAACATCAGCAAGATGAAGGACTGCGGCGTGACCATCCTGGACACGCCGGCCGACATGATCCCGATCGCGCTGCATTACCTGGGCCTGGATCCGCACAGCGGCGACCCGGCCGAACTGCAGAAGGCGGCCGACCTGCTGAAGTCGATCCGCCCGTACGTGCAGAATTTCCACTCCTCGCAGTACGTCGGCTCGCTGGCCAATGGCGGCACCTGCCTGGTGGTCGGCTGGTCGGGTGACATCATCCAGGCCCGCGACCGCGCCGAGGAAGCCAGCAATGGCGTGCACGTGGCTTATTCGATCCCGAAGGAAGGTGCGCCGCAGTGGTTCGATATGCTGGCGATCCCGAAGGACGCCAAGCACCCGGAAGCGGCTTACAGGTTCATCAACTATCTGCTGGAACCGAAGGTCGCCGCGGCCAACACCAACTTCATCCACTACGCCAACCCGATCCCGACCGCGACACCGCTGGTGGACGAGGCGATCCGCACCGACCCGACGATCTACCCGCCGGCCGACGTGGCCGAGAAGATGTTCACCTACTCGATCAACACGCCGGAGACCGACAAGCTCTACACCCGGCTGTGGACCGAGGTGAAGACCGGCCGTTAAGCCGGTCTGGCGGCGCCGGGCCTTGCCCGGCGGCCGCCTTGCTTCACCGCTTCACCGTGCCGGAATCGGTACCGTCGGCCTGGTCAAGGTGCCTCAGGATGGCCGGCAGCAGGTCGCGTGCATCGCGGCCGCCGTTGCACAGGAACGACGAACTCATCCGCTGCAGGTTGTGCATGCCGATGAAGAACAAGCCCGGTTGCGGGGAAACGCCAAACTCGCCCAGCGGATAGCCGTGGGCATCCAGCGCGCCCTGCACATCGAGCCAGGGCCATTCGGCGACGAAACCGGTGGCCAGCACCACCGAGCGGATGCCTGCCGTCTGCAGATCCAGTTCATCCGGGGCTATGTCCGGCTCCCAGTGCAGATAGACCTCTTCGGGAATGTAGCGGGCATCGTCGGTGCGCGGCTCGGGCCGCGTGGCGTAGTACGCGCTGGCCAGCGAATCGAGATAGGCGTACTCGGCGCGCGTCGCCTCGATCGCGGTGCGAAGTTGCGGGCGGACATCGGCGAAGCGGGCGGTGTTTCCATTGAATTCCTGCAACCGGCCCAGCAACCTGATCCCTGCGCGGTGCATCGCCAGCAGGCTGATCGAACTGCCCAGGCCGGCGCGTCCCTTGCCGGAAATCAGGGGGAACTCCGCGGTGCGGGCCTTGCGCAGCGCGTCCGGCTCGCCTGCCAGTACGGCCGCCGATTGGCTTACGTGTTGATGGATGCGCCCGGCCATGTCCCACCAGGTCATCGAGTCCTTGCCGCGCAGCCGACGGGTGTGCGAATGACGATCGGCCAATGACCAGTACACGCTGCGACCACCGTCGCGCAGGTCCTGGGCGATCTGCGCGCCGGACTGGCCGCCGCCGATGACCAGCACCGCGCCCTCGGGTAGCTGGCCGGGACTGCGGTAGTCGCTGGAGTGCAGCACGGTGAGGCCTGTTGCGGGCGCGAAAGGGGCCCGGGGCAACCGCGCCCGGCGGTATTCACCGGTGGCGACCACCACCGCCTGGGCATGGATCAGCCCCCGGCTGCTGTCGATGGCATAGCCACCGGACTCCGGCCCGACCCGATGGACCACGCACCCCTCGCTGATCGGCAACGCGCGCTCGTCGGCATAGTCGCGCAGCCGTCGGATCACTTCCGGGGCCCCCATGAACCCTTCCGGGTCATCCCCGGCATAGGCATGGCCATGCAGGGCCATCGTCGCGTTGGCGGTGTTGGTCTGGAACGAATCCCAGCGCCGCCGCCAGCTGGCGCCCACGGTTTCGGCCTCCAGCACGCGATGCTCGACGCGGACCTCCTGCAGGAGCGCGCTGAGGGACAACCCGGCCTGGCCGGCGCCGATGATGACCAGCGGCAGCCGTGCAGGCAGGCAGCCCGGCAGGCGGGGCGGGAAAGGGGAGGGGCTGTCCGGGGAAATCACCAGGGGCGGTCCATGCAAGGCCTAGATGCGGGACATTGCGCGGGGAATGTCCGGGGCTTTCAATGGATCCCGTTCTGAAAAATGTTGCAGATCGGGCTGCCGCCCGCAGTGTCTGGCCGGGACGGCTGCAGGGTCGTCCAGGGGAGCCCGGGCCTTGGGGCGGACAGGCCACCATCGCGGGGGAAACCGACACGCCCTCGGGGGCCCTGGGCGGGCCAGCGGCCGCTTCCACCCACTCCCGTCATATCCCCTTCGGCCCCCGGCCGTTAGAATGACCGCCGCTGTCCACCGCCCGCTCCCGGAGCCCCCATGCCCGTTGAAGCCCAGCCGGTAGCCGCCGTCGTCGACACGACCGGTGCGCCCGGCTATCTCTCCATTCGTGATCTGCGCAAGGAATTCGACGGTTTCGTCGCCGTCGACGACGTCAACCTGGACGTGCGCAAGGGCGAGATCTTTGCCCTGCTCGGTGGCTCCGGCAGTGGTAAATCGACCCTGCTGCGCTGCCTGGGCGGCTTCGAGACGCCCACCAAGGGCAGCATCACCGTCGATGGCCAACGCCTGGATGCGCTGCCGCCGTACCAGCGGCCGGTCAACATGATGTTCCAGTCCTATGCCCTGTTCCCGCACATGACGGTCGAGCAGAACATCGCCTTCGGCCTGAAGCAGGATGGCCTGGGCAAGGATGCGATCAGCAAGCGCGTCGGCGAGATGCTCGACCTGGTGCAGATGGGCCACCTGGGCAAGCGCAAGCCGCACCAGCTGTCCGGTGGCCAGCAGCAGCGCGTGGCGCTGGCGCGGTCGCTGGCCAAGGGACCGAAGCTCCTGCTGCTGGACGAACCGATGGGCGCGCTGGACAAGAAGCTGCGCTCGCAGATGCAGCTGGAACTGGTCAGCATCATCGAATCGTCGGGCGTGACCTGCGTGATGGTCACCCACGACCAGGAAGAAGCGATGACCATGGCCACCCGCATCGCGGTGATGGATGCCGGCTGGATCCAGCAGGTCGGCAAGCCGGACGAGGTCTACGAGCAGCCGGCCAACCGCTTCGTCGCCGAGTTCATCGGTTCGGTCAACCTGTTTGACGGGGTGATCGACGAGGATCTGCCCGAGTACGTGACCGTGCGCTCGCCGCTGTTCCCGGCGCCGATCTACATCGCCCATGGCATCACCTGTTACGAAGGGCAGCCGGTCGCATTCGCGCTGCGCCCGGAGAAGGTGATGATCGGCAAGGACGAGCCGGAAGGGCACACCAACAAGGCGCAGGGCGTGATCGAGGACATCGCCTACTTCGGCAGCCACTCGGTGTATCACGTGCGCCTGCCCAGCGGCGCCAAGGTGCTGGCCAACTTCGCCAACTCGCAGCGCTGGGCCAGTGATGGCTTCACCTGGGGCGACGAGGTGTGGGTGCACTGGCGCGACAACGACGGCGTGGTGCTCACCTCATGAGCGTCGCCGGCCTGAAGCGCTGGCTGCCGGGGCTGCGTGCCACGGTGATCGGCATTCCGTACCTGTGGCTGCTGCTGTTCTTCGCAGTGCCGTTCCTGATCGTGCTGATGATCAGTTTCTCGCTCAGCCGGGTCGGCTCGCCGCCGTATACCTGGCTGCTGCAGTACGGGGACGGCGGGTTCTCGCTGAAGCTGAACCTGGAGAATTACCTGGCGCTGTTCCGCGATTCGATCTATGCGCAGGCCTTCCTGAGCTCGATCAGGATCGCGGCCATCTCCACCTTCCTGACCCTGCTGATCGGCTACCCGATGGCTTATGCCATCGCCCGCCTGTCGCCGGCCGCACGCAACGTGGCGATGATGCTGGTGGTGCTGCCGTCGTGGACCTCGTTCCTGATCCGCGTGTATGCGTGGAAGGCGATCCTGGACCGCAACGGCCTGCTTGACCAGTTCCTGCAGTTCACCGGCCTGCAGGCGCTGATGACGTCGACGGGCCTGCCGAAACTGCAGTTGATCGATACGCCGACCGCCGCCTACATCGGCATCGTCTACTGCTACCTGCCGTTCATGGTGCTGCCGCTGTACGCCAACCTGGTCAAGCATGACCACCGCCTGCTGGAAGCGGCCTACGACCTGGGTGCCAGGCCATGGCAGGCCTTCCTGCGCATCACCCTGCCGCTGTCGAAGGCCGGCATCATCGCCGGCTGCATGCTGGTGATGATCCCGGCAGTGGGTGAATTCGTGATTCCGGAAATGCTGGGGGGCTCGGAGACGCTGATGGTCGGCCGTCAGCTGTGGAACGAGTTCTTCAACAACCGCAACTGGCCGGGTGCCTCGGCGATGGCGGTGGCGATGATCCTGTTGCTGCTGGTGCCGATCCTGCTGTTCAACCGATCCCAGCAGCGCCTGCTGGAAGGGAAGCAGGCATGAGCCCGCGTACCGCCAAGGGCCTGGGGCTGGGCGTGCTGCTGCTCGGCTTCGCCTTCCTGTACCTGCCGATCCTGCTGTTGATGTTCTATTCGTTCAACAGCTCGCGGCTGGCGATGGTCTGGGCCGGGTTCTCCACCCGCGCCTACAGTGACCTGTTCGCCGACCGCGCGCTGATGGAGGCGATGTGGACCAGCCTGGTGGTGGCGTTCTGGACCGCCTGTACCGCCACCGTGCTGGGCACGCTGGCGGCGATGGTGATGACCCGCTTCAAGCGCTTCCGTGGCAAGCCGCTGTTCGGTGCGCTGGTCACCGCGCCGCTGGTGATGCCGGATGTGATCCTGGGCTTCTCGCTGATGGCGCTGCTGGCCTCGATGGGCGCGATTCCGGGCTTCCCGGCGCGCGGCCTGGCCACCATCTGGATCGCGCACGTCACCTTCACCCTGTGCTTCGTCACCGTGGTGGTGTCTTCGCGGCTGCAGGAAATGGACCTGTCGCTGGAAGAGGCGGCGATGGACCTGGGCGCCAGCCGGCTGACCGTGTTCACCCGCATCACCCTGCCGATCATCGCGCCGGCGCTGGTGGCGGGCTGGCTGCTGGCGTTCACCCTATCGCTGGATGACGTGGTGGTGGCCAGCTTCGTCGCCACGCCGGGCTCGACCACGCTGCCGATGAAGGTGTTCGCGTCGGTGCGCATGGGCATCAGCCCGAAGATCAATGCACTGGCCACGCTGCTGGTGTCGGCGGTATCGATCGCCGCGGTGATCGGCTGGTACATCAATGCCCGTGCCGAGAAGCGGCGCCAGCGCGACCTGCAGCTGGCGCGGCAGGACAACGGCTGAGTACACGATCCGTCGACTGTGCCGGCAACGCCCGGCTCACGGCCGGCGGCGCACAATGGGGGTCTTCCAGATGGAGATCCCCCATGACCGTCGAGATCGTCGACCCGGCCACCGGCCAGGTGACCTACCGCCATGAACTGATGGGCGCTGCCGACATCGAGCAGCGCCTGCAGGCCGCCGCCGATGCGTTCCCCGGCTGGGCCGAGCGTTCGCTGCAGGAGCGCGGCGCGATCCTGCGCCAGATCGCGGCGCAGCTGCGCACGCGCCGCGACGACCTGCAGCAGGCGATGACCCACGAGATGGGCAAGCTCAAGGCCGAAGCGCTGGCCGAGGTCGACAAGTGCGCGGCGGCCTGCGAGTACTACGCCGACCATGCGGCCGACTATCTCAAGCCGCAGCTGATCGACACCGAAGCGCAGCGCAGCTATGTGCGCTACGAGCCGATCGGCTGCGTGTTCGCGGTGATGCCGTGGAATTTCCCGATCTGGCAGGTGTTCCGCTTCCTCGCACCGGCGTTCATGGCCGGCAACGTGGCCCTGCTCAAGCACGCCAGCAACGTGCCGCAGTGTGCCGACCTGATCCTGGCGGTGTGCCGTGATGGCGGCCTGCCGGACGGCGTGTTCGACGTGCTGCACATCGACAACGACCAGGCCGCCGACGTGCTGCGCGACGCACGGGTGAAGGCGGTGACGCTGACCGGCAGCGAGCGGGCAGGGCGCTCGATCGCCTCCAACGCCGGCAGCCAGTTGAAGAAGTCGGTGATGGAGCTGGGTGGCAGCGATGCCTTCGTGGTGCTCGACGATGCCGACCTCGACAAGACGGTTGCGGCAGCAGTGAAGTCGCGCTTCGACAACAGCGGGCAGACCTGCATCGCGGCCAAGCGCTTCATCGTGGTCGAGGCGGTGGCCGATGAATTCACCCGTCGCTTCGTTGAAGCTGCGGCCGAGCGCCAGTACGGCGATCCCGATGAGCGGGGCACCACGCTGGCGCCGATGGCCCGTGCCGACCTGCGCGATGAACTGCACAAGCAGGTACAGGCCAGCGTGGCCAAGGGTGCGCGGGTGCTGATAGGCGGCGAGCCGATTGCCGGCACCCACGCCGGCTATCCGGCCACGGTGCTCGACCAGGTCGGCCCGGGCATGCCGGCCTACGAGGAGGAACTGTTCGGTCCGGTGGCTGCGGTGATCCGGGTCGCTGATGAGAGCGAGGCACTGCGCGTGGCCAACGACACCCCCTTCGGCCTGGGCGGCAGCGTGTGGACGCGCGATCCGGTGCGCGGCGAAGCCTTCGCGCAACGCATGGAGTGCGGCGCCGCGTTCGTCAACGCGATCGTCAAGAGCGATGCGCGGCTGCCGTTCGGCGGCAGCAAGCAGTCTGGGTTTGGCCGGGAACTGGCCGACCACGGCATCCATGAGTTCATGAACATCAAGACCGTTTACGTGGCCTGATTCCCCTCCTTCTGTAGAGTCGAGCCATGCCCGACTGCTCGTCGCTCTTGTAGAGCCGAGCCCATGCTCGGCTGCTCTCGCCGGCATCAGTCGAAAAAGCTCGACTCTACGGAATGCGCCAAACAGCCAGCCGAGCATGGGCTCGGCTCTACAAGAAGAGGGTTGCGTACGCGCTACAGCCAGCCCGAACGCTTGAACAACCGGTACAGGCCCACGCAGACGCCGCCCACGCCAACGATCATCAGTGGGTAGGCCCACGGTTGGCTCAGCTCCGGCATGTGGCTGAAGTTCATCCCGTACCAGCTGGTGATCAGCGTCGGTGCCGCCAGCAGCGCAGCCCACGCACCGAGGCGCTTGACCGTCTCGCCCTGCGCCAGCGTCACCAGCGACAGGTTCACGCTGAGCGCGGTGCCCAGCATCTCGCGCAGGGTGTCGATCACATCGCTGATGCGTACCGCGTGGTCGTGCACGTCACGGATGTACAGCTTCACTTCGTCCGGAACCAGCTCGCCCTGGTAACGGCGCAGCTGGGCCAGCACATCCTGCAGCGGCGCCACCGCCATCCGCATCTTGTTCAGTTCGCGCTTGAGCTCGTACAGGCGCACCACGGTGCTGCGCTTGTAGTTCTCGGCGAAGATGTCCTTTTCCAGCAGGTCCAGGGTGTCGCGGAAGCGGTGCACGATCGGCAGGTAATTGTCGACCACGAAGTCGGTCACCGCGTACAGGCAGTACGACGGGCCCATCTTCAGCAGCTGCGGCTCACGCTCGACCCGAGCACGTACCGGCGCGTAGGACAGCGAGGCGCCGTGGCGCACCGTTACCAGGAAGCGCGGGCCGAGGAAGGCATGGGTTTCGCCATACTGGATGCGCTCGTCGACCATCTGCGCGGTGGTCACCACCACGAACATCGAATTGCCGTAGGTCTCGACCTTGGGCCGCTGGTGCGCGTTGCGCGCATCCTCGATGGCCAGGTCGTGCAGGCAGAATTCCTCCTGCAGTTTCAGCAGCACATCGTCGTTGGGGTCGTACAGGCCGACCCAGACGAAGCCATTGCCACTGGCAATGACATCGCTGATGGCGTCCAGGGTGATGTCGTGGCGTTTGCCCTCGTCATCGTAGTGGACGCAGTTGATGACGCAGGCGGGGTTGGCTGAAGCCGGGGCGGAAGCGGAGGCGGGCAATGACATGCCCGCCATCGTGCGTCAGCGCCGTGTTTCGGACAAGTGAGGATGGCGCCCCAGTACCCACGCCAGCGCGACGTGGACGGGCAGCAGCAGCACGATCCACTGCACGTTGTACTGCGCCTGCAGGCTCAGCCAGTGCAGCACCAGTGCCGCCACGGCCTGCACTGCCAGCAGCCACAGCACGACCCTGAACATGCGGCCCGGCACGCGCCGGCGCAGCAGGCGGATTGCTCCGGGCAGCAGCAGCACGGCCACCGGCGAAAGCAGCAGCAGATTGCGGTTGGCCCAGGCGGCGTAGTGGGTGCTGAAGCCCCAGAGGAACACCAGCAGGCTGCCGGCGATGGCGCACAACAGCCAGAACGGCAGGGCCAGCCCGGCCAGCAGGCGCGGGCGGTTGCGCAGCACCAGCACGCCGCCGGCCACGGCCAGACCAAGCAGCAGCCACGGCCACCAGCGACGCGCGAACTCCTTCGGCTCCGGATCGATGCGGTGCGGCAGCAGTTCCTGTTCGGACTGCACCAGCGGCCGGCCATCACTGTTGCGTGCCTGGCGCAGCGCATCGGCCAGGCGCATCGGCACGAACGCTTCCTGCCAGCGCGACAGCGGCTGGTCGGCGAACGGCCCCAGGCCGACATCGAAGCCCAGCCACATCCACGGGGCGGGCGAGGCCAGGCGCACCGACTCGCTGCGGTAGGTGTTGCCGCGCGAACGCCCCGACAGCTGCGACTGCAGGCCGCCGCCCAGCGCCTTGTCCACCGTGTCGCGTACCATCGTGGCGCAGTTGGCGGTGTAGTAGTCGTAGTGGTAGCGCGCGTTTTCCGGCTTGGCCCGCTCGGCCAGGTCAGCGGCCAGGGCACGCGCCTGGTCGGGGCGCAGGTCCAGCCACTGCACGCTGGCACCGCGGCCGGTCTCGTCGTAGTACGACAGGTCCTGCTGCAGCGGTAGCGCCACCAGGTAATACATCATGTCGCCGCGCACGAAGCGGCTGATGAAGTCGTCCTCGGACGGATCGAAGTAGCCGAAGTTGTACGATGTCGCTTCGCCACTGGCCGGATCGACCACGACGATGGCGTCATGCCCGAAGCGTTCGAAGAACACGGTGCCCGGCTGCATGGTCACCACGCCGATACGCGGGACCGGGGCCTCGGCGTTGGCGGTGGCAGGTGCGGGCACGGCTGCCGCCGGCTGCGCGAAGGCGGCCAGTGGCAGGGCCATGGTCATGGCCAGCACACACAGTGCCAGCCACGCCGTGAGGATCAGACCGCGGCGCTTCAAGCGTCGTCCTGCGCGTCCGGCGGCAGCACGGTCACGTGGAAGGCCTGCACCCGGCGCGCATCGGCGCGGGCCACGCGGAACATGAAGCGGTCCAGCGCCAGCTCATCGCCGACTTCCGGCAGATGGCCCACGGCCTCGGTGACCAGGCCACCGATGGTGTCGTAGTCCTCGTCGGAGAACGTCGCGCCGAAGCGCTCGTTGAAGTCGCCGATCGGGGTCAGCGCGTCGACCACGTACTGGCCGTCGGACTGGATGGCGATCTGCGCGGACGGATCCTCGGCCTCGTCGTGCTCGTCGTCGATCTCGCCGACGATCTGCTCCAGGACGTCCTCGATGGTGACCAGGCCGGCGACACCGCCGTACTCGTCGACCACGATGGCCATGTGGTTGCGCGACAGGCGGAACTCCTTCAGGAGCACGTTCAGCTTCTTCGCCTCCGGGATCAGCACCGCCGGGCGCAGCAGCTCGCGTACGTTGGCCGGGCCGTTGTCGGCGACCACGCCGCGCAGCAGGTCCTTGGCCAGCAGGATGCCAAGGATGTCGTCCTTGTTCTCGCCGTGCACCGGGAAGCGCGAATGGCCCGATTCGACCACCTGCTTCATCAGTTCCAGGAAGGGCGCTTCGACCGGCAGCGAGACCATCTGCGAGCGCGAGATCATCACGTCGCCCACGGTCAGCTCGGCCACCGAAATGGCGCCTTCCATCATCTTCAGGGTATCGGCGGCGATCAGACCCTCTTCCTGCGCGGTGTGCAGGACAGCGACCAGCTCGTCGCGGGTGTGGGGTTCGCCGGAGAAGGCCGAGGTCAGGCGTTCAAGCCAACCGCGCTTCTTTTCACTGTGCTCCGCAGGGGAGCTACTACTGTCGTCTTCTGACATCTCTGGAAAAAAGGCACCCGGCAGGCCGGGCGTTGGCCCAAGTCTAGCAGGATGTGGCGGCCTGTCAGTGACCGTCGCTGCCCGGTCCGGTGATCGGCGGCGGGGCCAGTTCAGGCCGGGCAGGGGCTTCTTCTTCAGGCAGGTCCAGGCTGTAGGTACAGCCGGCCAGCGTTTTCCCCGGATGGGAGGTCACGGTGGACACGCTGAGGATGATCGACTCGATCTGGGCCTCGCCGGTCTTCGGGTCGGTCACGTCGCGGCTGACCAGCTCGCGGCCGGCCATGAACTTGCCGTCCTGGTCGTAGCCGGTCTCCAGCGCCAGGCGCTTGGCCAGCGGGCGTGGGTCGGCCTGGTCGAGGACGGCCATGATGCTGGCGCCGGCCACCGCCACCCGTTCGGTGGTCACGCCGAACACGCTGATCGGCTGGGCCAGGCGGTACTCGCTCATGAACTGGTTGCCCTGGGGCAGCGGCTGCAGGCCGTGGGCGACGGCTTTCAGTGGATCAGCCAGCAGGGGCGCCAGCGCGGCCTGCTCGGCCACACCCTGGCGGCATTCGATCAGGGCCGGCAGATCCAAGGCAGCGGCCGGGGCGGACGCGACGAGCAGCAGGGGCACGGCAATACGCAGCAGCACAAGGAAATTCCCGTTGTAGAGCCGAGCCCATGCTCGGCTGCATTTCGGTCAGGTTTGCGGGGGCGATGCATTGGAGCCGAGCGTAGGCGCGGCTGCATAGGCCGTCAGCGCTCGCCGGCGTAGGGATCGGCGATGCCGAGCTCGGCCAGGATCTCCCGTTCCAGCTGTTCCATCGCCTCGGCCTCCTTGTCGTCCTCGTGGTCCCAGCCAAGCAGGTGCAGCACGCCGTGCACGGTCAGGTGCGCGTAATGGGCGTTGAGCGCCTTGCCCTGTTCGTCGGCTTCGCGCGCCACCACCGGTGCGCAGATCACCAGGTCACCCAGCAGCGGGAACTTGACGCCCTTGGGCAGGCCTTCGGGCACTTCGGCCGGGAAGCTGAGCACGTTGGTGGCGTAATCCTTGCCGCGGTAATGGCGGTTCAGCGATTGCCCCTCCTTGGCATCGACCACGCGGATGGCCAGGTCGGCCTCGCGGATGCGGCCCTTCAACGCAGCGGCCACCCACTTGCGGAAGCTCACTGCCGCCGGCAGCCCGGTACGCGGCAGGGCATAACTGACGGCGACGTCCAGTCGCACGGGACCACGGGTCATGGCGTTGCTCCAGGCTGGATCTGATGCAGGTCGCGGCGGTCGTAGGCGCTGACGATGCGCGCCACCAGCGGATGCCGGACCACGTCGCGGGATTCGAAGAAGGTGAAGCTGACGCCCTCGACCTCGCGCAGCACATCGATGGCATCGCGCAGGCCGGATTTCACGTGCTTGGGCAGGTCGGTCTGGGTCAGGTCACCGGTGACCACCGCGGTGGAGCCGTAGCCCAGGCGGGTCAGGAACATCTTCATCTGCTCGATGGTGGTGTTCTGCGCCTCGTCCAGGATCACGAACGCATCGTTGAGCGTGCGGCCGCGCATGTAGGCCAGCGGCGCGATCTCGATGACGTTCTTCTCCAGCAGCTTGACCACCTTCTCCACGCCCATCATCTCGTACAGGGCGTCGTACAGCGGTCGCAGGTAAGGGTCGACCTTCTGGCTCAGGTCGCCGGGCAGGAAGCCCAGCTTCTCGCCGGCTTCCACCGCCGGGCGCACCAGGATCAGGCGCTGCACCCGCGACTCGTTCAGTGCTTCGACCGCGCTGGCCACGGCCAGGAAGGTCTTGCCGGTTCCGGCCGGGCCGATGCCGAAGTTGATGTCATGCGTGGCGATCTGGTGCAGGTAGCGGCCCTGGTTGGCGCCGCGGCCACGTACCGTGCCGCGCTTGACCTTGATCGCCACGTCCTGCGCTTCGTAGGAGCGTTCGGCGATCTGCTCGACGTTGGCCTGCGCCAGGCGCAGGTGGATGGCGTGGTTGTCGAAGGTGGTTTCGCCGGCTTCGGCGTACAGCGCTTCAACCAGCTTCTGCGCCTCGACGATGGCTTCGTTGGGCCCGCTGATGCGGAACACGAAGCCACGATTGGCGATCTCCACGCCGAGCTTCAGCTCGATCTGGCGCAGGTGCCCATCGAAGGGGCCGCACAGGTTGGCCAGTCGCTCGTTGTCTTCCGGCGACAGGGTGAAGTCTCGATGATCGATGCTTTTCATTGCTTGGGGTGGGGCGGGGTCGCCGTCCACCGCGATGGACTCGGGGTGACAAGGTTACGCGCGTACCGGGCATGCGGCCAGCGGCGGGCCGATACGCGGTTTTCCACACCCGGTGTGGACGGGGGGCGCGAAAAGCTGTGGATAGGCCTTCGCAGTGCTTGTGCCACAAGGCGTATGAGGTGGTGGTGAAAAAACCGTCACGGTCGGCCGGCGCCTGTGACGGCAGCGCATCTTCCGTTGCCAGGCAGCCAGTACGGCCGCCCCCGTCCGGTTCTCCACACCGGCTGTGGAATGATGCTGAATCAAGCTGTGGATAGGTGGCGAGGAACCTTGCAGCAAAAGGCTTGCCCGCGCGTGGCGAAAAAACCGTCAGGGCTGATCGGAATCATTGAAGGTGCACGGGGCAGGTGGCACCGTGTCGCCGTCGCAGGAGGGGATGGCATGGGCATCGGCAACGGGATGCGTGGACTCGGACTGGCGGGCATCGGCCTGCTGGCGGGCTGTGGGCAGTCAACGCCAACGGCGCTGGGCACGCTGGAGTGGGACCGGATCACGGTGCCGGCGCCGGCGGCCGAGGTGATCGCCACGGTGGAGGTGCGCGAGGGCCAGCGGGTCAAGGCCGGGGCCGTGCTGATGCAGCTCGATCCCGCCCGCGGCGACGCGCAGTTCGCGGCGGCGCAGGCCGACACGGCGCGCGCGCAGGCCCAGCTGGAAGAGCTGAAGCTCGGCCCGCGCCAGGAACAGATAGCACAGGCCCGGGCACAACTGGCCGCGTTGCGCGCGCAGTCTGCTGAAGCCACTGCCTACTATCGTCGGGTGCAACCATTGGCACGCCAGCGCCTGATCGCCGCCGCCGAGCTGGACCGTGCACGGGCGGCCGCCGGCAATGCCGCGGCCAGCGTGCGTGCCGCCGAGCAGGCCTGGCTGGAACGGGTGCACGGCAGTCGCGCGCAGGACATCGCCCAGGGCCAGGCGGCCGCCGACGCCGCACAGGCGCAGCAGGTGGTGCAGGGCGTCAACCTGCAGAAGCTGCAGCTGCGCGCACCGCGCGATGGCGTGATCGATGCCTTGCCCTACCGGCAGGGTGACCAGGCACCGATCGGGGCGCCGCTGGCGGTGATGCTGGTCGGCGAGCGCCCCTATGCGCGCGTCTACCTGCCGCAGCCGCTGCGCCTGCAGGTCAAGGTCGGTCAGCCGGCGCAGATACAGCTGGAGGGAGGGGGCACCGTACTGAAGGGCCATGTGCGCGCGATCCGCAGCGAGCCTTCATTCACCCCGTACTACGCACTGACCGGCGATGACGTCGAGCGCCTGAGCTACCTCGCCGAGATCGAAGTGGATGCAGCCAGCGACATGCAGACGCTTCCGGCCGGACTGCCGGTGCAGGTGCGCTTCTGAACACCGGTGCGGACATCGCGGTGCATGCGCAGGGCCTGACCCGCCGCTTCGGTGAACTGCTGGCCGTGGACACGGTCGACCTGACCGTCCCGCGCGGGCAGGTGTACGGCTTCCTGGGCCCGAACGGGTCAGGCAAGTCGACCACCATCCGCATGCTGTGCGGCCTGCTGGAACCCAGTGCGGGGCAGATCGAGGTGCTGGGCCTGGCGGTTCCCGAGCAGGCCGAAGCACTGCGCCGGCGCATCGGCTACATGACCCAGCGCTTCTCGCTGTACGAAGACCTGTCGGTACGCGAGAACCTGGAATTCCTCGCCGCCATCCAGGACCTGCCGCGCAACCAGGCCCGGCAACGGGTCGATGCGCTGCTGCAGCAGTACCGGTTGCAGGACCGGCAGCCGCAGCTGGCCGGTACGCTCAGTGGTGGACAGAAGCAGCGCCTGGCCCTGGCCGGCGCCGTGGTGCATTCGCCCGAACTGCTGTTCCTGGACGAGCCGACCAGCGCGGTCGATCCCGAGTCGCGCCGCGATTTCTGGGAGGCCCTGTTCGAACTGGCCGACGCGGGAACCACGGTGCTGGTGTCGACCCATTACATGGACGAAGCCGAGCGCTGCCATCGCCTGGCGATCCTTGATCGCGGCGCACTGGTGGCCGACGGCACGCCGGCCGAGCTCTGTTCACGGCTGCAAGGACGAACGCTGCAGGTCACGTCATCGCAGCCACGCCAGGCCAGCCGCGTGCTGGCCGAGCTGCCCGGCGTGCTGAGCGTGGCGCAGATCGGCACCCATCTGCGCGTGCTGTGCAACGAAGGCGCAGCGGATGTCGCGGCGCTGCGGCGCGCGCTGGCCAGCGCCGACCCGCAAGCGCATATCGAAAGCGTGGCACCGAACCTGGAGGACGTGTTCGTGGCCGCCACCCGTGGCCGTGGCAGGGAGCCAGCGGCATGAACCTGCGCAGGCTGTGGGCGATCATGCTCAAGGAGCTGCGGCAGCTGCGCCGCGACCGCGTCACGCTGGCGATGATCGTCGGCATTCCGGTGATGCAGCTGCTGCTGTTCGGCTATGCGATCAATCTCAACCTGCGCCACCTCGATGCGGGTATCGCCGACCAGGCCAACAGCGCCGCCTCACGCGCGCTGGTGCAGGACATGGTCGCCACCGGGGTGATCACGCCGCGTACTGAAGCGTACAGCCCGGGCCAGCTGATGCAGGCGCTGCGCCGCGGCGAGATCAGCGTCGGCATCGTGGTGCCGGCCGACTTCGAGCGTCGCCGCTTCGATGGACGCGAAGCGGTACAGGTGCTGGTCGATGGCAGCGATACCGTGGTGCAGAGTGCGGCGATCCAGCTGGCGCAGGTGCCACTGGATACGCGCCCGACCAGCAATACGCGGCCGTTGCGCGAAGGCAGCATTGCCAGTGGCCAGGTCAGCGTGACCAGTTTCTACAACCCGCAACGGCGCTCGGCGGTGAACATCGTGCCCGGCCTGATCGGGGTGATCCTGACCATGACCCTGGTGATGTTCACGGCGGTGGCGGTGGTACGCGAGCGCGAGCGCGGCAACATGGAACTGCTGATCGCCACGCCGGTATCGCGCAGCGAACTGATGGTCGGCAAGGTGCTGCCCTATGCAGCGATCGGCCTGCTGCAGACCACCCTGGTGCTGGCGCTGGGTACCTGGCTGTTCCAGGTGCCGATCCGCGGCAGCCTGCTGGACATCTACCTGGCCGCGGTGCTGCTGGTGCTGGCCAACCTGGCGCTGGGCCTGCTGATCTCCACGCGCGCGCGTTCGCAGTTCCAGGCGATGCAGATGACGCTGTTCCTGTTCCTGCCGTCGATCCTGCTGTCGGGTTTCATGTTCCCGTTCGCCGGCATGCCGCGGCCGGTGCAGTGGCTGGCCGAGGTGCTGCCGCTGACCCACTTCCTGCGCCTGGTGCGCGGCATCATGCTGCGCGGCGCCTCGCTGTGGGAGCTATGGCACGACGCGCTGGCGCTGCTGGCCTTCATCGTGGTGATGATGACGTTGGCGATCCTGCGTTTCCGCAAGCGATTGGATTGAGGCCCGTCATTCGGTAGTGCCGGCCGCTGGCCGGCATCATTTCCGGTAGGTGCCGACCGTTGGTCGGCACACCTTATTCCGCCACCACGCGCCCACGCAGCGAGTTGGTCAGCGCTTCGGTGATCACCACATCCACGAACTGCCCGATAAGGCGCGCAGGCGCCGGGAAATTCACCGACCGCATGTTCTCGGTCTTGCCGGTCAGTTCGTTCGGATTCTTGCGCGATGGCCCTTCCACTAGCACGGTCTGCACGGTACCAACCATCTTCTGCGAGATGCTGGCGGCGTGCGCATTGATGCGCTCCTGCAGGCGCGACAGGCGGGCGTGCTTCTCGGCATCGCTGATCGTGTCCTCCAGATCAGCCGCCGGTGTACCCGGTCGACGCGAATAGATGAAGGAGAAACTGTGGTCGAAGCCGATGTCTTCGATCAGCTTCATGGTCTTCTCGAAGTCGGCATCGGTCTCGCCGGGGAAACCGACGATGAAGTCCGAGCTGATTGAAATGTCCGGGCGCACCGCGCGCAGCTTGCGGATCTTCGACTTGAATTCCAGCGCGGTGTAGCCGCGCTTCATCGCCGACAGCACGCGGTCGCTGCCGGCCTGCACCGGCAGGTGCAGGAAGTTGGCCAGCTGCGGAACGTCGCGGAACGCATCGATCAGCGAATCGCTGAACTCGAGCGGGTGCGAGGTGGTGAAGCGGATGCGGCCGACCCCATCGATCTCGGCGATGGTGCGGATCAGCAGGCCGAGGTCGGCAAACTCACCGTCTCCATACGGGCCGCGATAGGCGTTGACGTTCTGGCCGAGCAGGTTGATCTCGCGCACGCCCTGCGCGGCGAGCTGCGCCACTTCCACCACCACGTCCTCGAACGGGCGGCTGACTTCGGTGCCACGGGTGTAGGGCACCACGCAGAACGAGCAGTACTTGGAACAGCCTTCCATGATCGACACGAACGCCGAGGCACCTTCGGCGCGTGGCTCGGGCAGGCGGTCGAACTTCTCGATCTCGGGGAAGCTGATGTCCACCTGCGGGCGCTTCTGCTCGCGCCGCGCGCGGATCAGTTCCGGCAGGCGATGCAGGGTCTGCGGGCCGAACACGAGGTCCACGAACGGGGCGCGCTTGATGATCGCTTCGCCTTCCTGCGAGGCAACGCAGCCGCCCACGCCGATGATGACCTCGCGGCCCTTGTTCTTCAGGCCCTTCCACACGCCGAGTTGGCTGAACACCTTCTCCTGCGCCTTCTCGCGGATGGAGCAGGTGTTGACCAGGATGACGTCGGCATCGTCCGGGCTGTCGGTCAGTTCCAGGCCATCGCTGGCGGCAAGCACGTCGGCCATCTTGGCCGAGTCGTACTCGTTCATCTGGCAACCGTGGGTCTTGATGTACAGCTTGCCCTTGACCTGGTCGGGCTTGCGCGGACCAGCGGGCAGGGCAACGAGCGGGGTACCGCCCGGGGTGGCGGGCGGAAAGACGTCTGGCGTCCCGGTCATGGCGCTTAATCCATTCGGGTGGCGGGAAAGCGGGCAATTCTACCCGCATCCCGCGCCAGCCGCCGCGCCCTTGTAGAGCCGAGCCCACGCTCGGCTGCTCTTCCCGCTTCCCATGGGGCAGCCTGGCATGGCCTGGCTCTACTGAAGCCAGCCGAGCGTGGGCTCGGCTCTACAAGGAAAGCCGGCCGGCGCTGCTCCGGCGCTGCTTATGCCGCCGCCAGCTCCGCATCGATCTGCCGCGAACGGTCGAAGGCGGTCATCGCGCTCATCCGTGCGATGTAATCAGCCGTGGCCGGCGCAGGCTGCACCAGGCCGAAGGCCGTGGTCCAGGCCAGCGCATTGCCCCACAGCACGTCGGCGGCACTCATCGTCTCGCCGAGCAGGTAGGGACCCTGTGCCAGCTGGGCCTCGACCACCTGCAGCACGGTCTCGGCGTCGTTGTACGGCGACATCATGCGCGGCGGCGGCTCGCGGTGCATCGCCTTGTCGATCATCGCCGGCTCGAAACAGGCACCGTAGAAGGCCATCCAGCGCAGGTAGGGCCCGCGCAGGGCGTCGCCGATCGGCGGCGCCAGCCCGGCTTCCGGATACAGGTCGGCCAGGTACAGATAAATGGCCACCTGTTCGGTCACCAGCGCGCCGTTGTGGACGATGGCCGGCACCTTGCCCATCGGGTTGATGGCCAGATAGGCCGGGGCCAGGTTGGCGCCGGCCTTCAGGTCCAGCACCTGCATGCGGTAGTCGGCACCCAGCGCTTCGAGCAGGGCCACGGCGCCGCTCGAGCGGGATCGGGCAGCGTGGTACAGGGTGATCTGGCGTGAGGTCATGGCATTGCTCCTTGCGGTGGGTGGTGAACTGGAAGCCATCCTGGGGCACCATTGCGGACGACTTCTGTCCTCGATTCTTCATGCGCCATACCGCCCATCGACTGCTGCGCCTGATCGCCCTGCTGCAGGCCCGCCGCCAGTGGTCCGGGGCTGAGCTGGCCGAGCGCATGGGCGTGGACCGGCGCAGCATCCGCCGTGATATCGAACGCCTGCGCGAACTGGGCTATCCGGTGCGGGCCTCCTCGGGGGTCGGCGGCGGCTATCAGCTCGGGGCTGGGGCGCCGGTGCTGCCGATGCTGCTGGACGAGGAGGAGGCGACCACCCTGGCCATCGCCCTGCGTGCCGCGTCCGCGTCCGTCGCCGGCATCGACGACACCGCGCGGGGCCTGTTGTCCAAGCTCGACCCGCTGGTACCGACCCGCCGCCGCCAGCAGGCCGGCGAGGTGCATGCGGCGACGGCCACCCTGTCCGACCTTCCCTCCACCGACGCACGCCTTCTGGGACGGCTGGCCCAGCATTGCCGGCAGGCGTCACGGCTGGCCTTCGAGTACCGCAGTGCGCAGGAGGCGGTGACCCAGCGCGAGGTCGAGGCGCAGCACCTGGTCAACTACGGGCGGCGCTGGTACCTGCTGGCCTGGGACCTGGGCCGGCAGGACTGGCGCACCCTGCGCGTGGACCGGATGGGCGCGGTGCGCGAATGCGCCGGGCCGGGCATGCATCGACGCACGCCCGTGCCCCCGGACGTGATGGTGCGGCAGGCGGTCAGCCAGGCGCCCTTCGCACTGCAGGCCATCGTCCGCCTGGCCGGCAGCCGCACCGAGCTGGAAGGGCGCATCCCGCCGTGGTGTGGTGTGCTGGAGGCTGATGGCGCCGACCATTGCCTGTTGCGCATGGGCGCCGAGAGCGGCGGCATGATGCTGGCGCAGATCCTCAGCCTGGACCGGGTGCCGGTGGCGTTGTGGACCACACCGCCGGGCCTGCGCGATGAGCTGGCACAGCGTTTGGCCGGATTGGGCCAGGTGCTGGCTGTGCCACCGGTCACAGGCTGAGCCGCGTCGCTTGGCAAGCCCCGGCGAAGCTGGGACACTCGCGGCATGAAGGGGATACTGGGGACAACGGCGATCATCATCGCTGCGCTGACCGCTGCGCCGGCCAGCGCCGGCACCCTGTACAAGTGCCAGGGCGGCGACGGAGTCACCAGCTACGTGAGCAAGCGAGTGGCCGGCGCGCGCTGCAGCAGCATCAGCTACAGCCGCGATACCCGCCCGGCACCGCGCCCCGTGGTGGCCGCACCGAAGCCTGCGCCGACCTCGGTGGCCAGCATCGAACGCAATCCGGTCGCTGTGGCGGCCAGCGCTGCTGCGCCCGCTGCGGTCGTGCCGACGCCTGCTGCACCCGCGCCTGCCGCGGCACCGACGGCCTCGCGGGCCGGGCGGATGGTCAGCGGCCAGGTCTATTCCTTCATGAAGGATGGGGTGCGCCACTACACCAGTGCGCGGCCGACCCAGGTGGCCAACCTCGGTCCGGTGCGCACCATCCGCTACAGTTTCATGGAGCGCTGCTACGCGTGCGGCGTCAACCCGCGCGTGGACTTCGGTTCGGTGCGCCTGAACACCACCGCGTTCCAGACCGAGATCACCTCGGCGGCACGCGAGTTCGGCGTCGAGGAGGCCGTGGTGCGTGCCATCATCCACGCCGAATCGGCCTACAACCCGACCGCGCTCAGCCGCGCCGGCGCGCAGGGCCTGATGCAGCTGATGCCGCCGACCGCGGCCCGCTTCGGGGTCAGCGATTCCTACGATGCCGCGCAGAACATCCGTGGTGGTGTGCAGTATCTTGCGTGGTTGCTGAAGCGCTTCAATGGCGACCTGACCCTGGCTGCGGCCGGCTACAACGCCGGCGAAGGCGCGGTCGACCGCCACGGTGGCGTGCCGCCCTACAGCGAGACCCAGTACTACGTGCGCCGGGTCGGGCAGCTGGCCGAGCGTTACCGCACCGCCCTGAGTCACCAGTAGGTGCCGACCGTTGGTCGGCACTCCCTTGAACAGGTGGGTGCCGACTGTCAGTCGGCACTCCTTGCAAAGAGCGTTGTGTGGCGCGCGACGGTTCCGCTACACTCGCCCATGATTCAATGCGGCTCTGGCCCCCACCGGATCCGCTGGCAGCCTTAAAGCTACCTAATCAATATCGGAGTGCCGGATGGCCAACGATGGGGTACACGATCCAGTCAACACCGGACGTCGGCGTTTTCTTTCTGCCACCACTGCTGTGGTTGGCGCCGTCGGCGTCGGATTCACCGCCGTTCCTTTCATCAAATCCTGGAATCCCAGTGCCCGTGCCAAGCTTGCCGGTGCACCGGTCGTGGCCGACATCAGCGCCCTGCAGGAAGGCCAACGGCTGATCGTGGAGTGGCGTGGCCAGCCGATCTGGATCGTCAAGCGGTCCAAGGCGATCCTGGATGCACTGCACGGGCTGGATGGCCGCCTCAAGGACCCCGAGTCCGGCGAGAAGGACCAGCAGCCGGACTACGTGCTGAAGCAGAACCCGGAGCTGCGCTCGATCAAGCCGGACATCTCCGTGCTGGTCGGCCTGTGCACGCACCTGGGCTGCTCGCCGGAAATGGTCGCCGAGATCCGGCCCGAGCCCTATGACCCGCAGTGGAAGGGCGGTTACTTCTGCCCCTGCCACAAGTCGCGCTTCGACATGTCCGGTCGCGTCTTCAAGGATGTGCCGGCGCCGATCAACCTGAAGGTGCCCGCGCACCACTACCAGGACGACAACACCATCATCATCGGTGTCGATCCGCAGGGGGCTGCCTGATGGCCAATATCCTCAGCCGTACCGCCAGCGGCGTCGCCGACTGGGTCAATGCCCGCGCGCCGGGCCTGATGCCGGTCTATCGCAAGCACGTCAGCGAGTACTACGCGCCGAAGAACTTCAACATCTGGTACTACTTCGGCTCGCTGGCACTGCTGGTGCTGGTCAACCAGATCGTCACCGGCATCTTCCTGACGATGCACTACAAGACCAGCGCCGCGGAGGCGTTCGGCTCCATCGAATACATCATGCGTGATGTGGAGTGGGGCTGGCTGATCCGCTACATGCACTCCACCGGCGCCTCGCTGTTCTTCATCGTGGTCTACCTGCACATGTTCCGCGGCCTGCTGTACGGCAGCTACCAGAAGCCGCGCGAGCTGGTGTGGATCCTGGGCATGCTGATCTACCTGGTGCTGATGGCCGAAGCCTTCATGGGCTATGTGCTGCCGTGGGGCCAGATGTCGTTCTGGGGCGCCAAGGTGATCATCTCGCTGTTCGGCGCGATACCGGTGATCGGCAACGGCCTGACCGAATGGATCATGGGCGACTACCTGCCCAGTGACGCCACGCTCAACCGCTTCTTCGCATTGCACGTCATCGCACTGCCGCTGGTGCTGCTGTTGCTGGTGGTGCTGCATCTGGGCGCGCTGCACGAAGTGGGGTCGAACAACCCCGATGGCGTGGAGATCAAGAAGGGGCCGAAGGGCAACCGCTGGTCGCCGAATGCGCCGGCCGACGGTATTCCGTTCCACCCGTACTACACGCTGAAGGATGGTGTCGGCGCCGGCTTCCTGCTGATCATCGCCGCCTTCATCATCTTCTTCGCACCTGGCTTCGGTGGCCTGTTCCTGGAACACGACAACTTCACCGAGGCCAACCGCCTGGTGACCCCCGAACACATCAAGCCGGTCTGGTACTACACGCCTTACTACGCGATGTTGCGCGTGGTACCGAACAAGCTCGGTGGCGTGCTGGTGATGTTCTCGGCCATTGCGATCCTGTTCCTGGTGCCGTGGCTGGACAAGGCCAGGGTGAAGTCGGTGCGCTACCGCGGCTGGATCTCGAAGGTGATGCTGGGCGTGCTGGCGGTGTGCTTCGTGTGGCTGGGCGTGATCGGCTCCGGCCCGGGCACCGACGTGCATGAAACTTACATCGGGCGGGTGCTGACCTTCCTGTACTTCGCGTTCTTCATCACCATGCCGCTATGGACAAGGTTGGACAAGACCAAGCCGGTACCGGAGAGGGTGACCACGCATGACTGAGCGCTGGATGGTCCGGCTGGCCCTGACGGCCACCCTGATGCTGGGCAGTTTCCTGGCCTCCGCCGCCGAGGGCGGCACCAAGCTGCTGCAGGCCGGCAACGACCTCGGTGACCGCGCCTCGCTGCAGCGGGGTGCGCAGCTGTACATGAACTACTGCTCCGGCTGCCATGCGCTGAAGTACCTGCGCTACTCGCGGATGGCGCAGGACCTGGGCCTGACCGAAGAAGAGGTGATGAACAACCTCAACTTCACCGGCTCGGCGATCGGCGACCCGATCCCGGTGGCGATGCCCAAGGAAAACGCGGAGAAGTGGTTCGGCAAGATGCCGCCCGATCTCAGCCTGATCTCGCGCGTGCGGGGCAGTGACTGGGTTTACACCTATCTCAAATCGTTCTATCTGGACAGCAGCCGCCCGCTGGGCTGGAACAACGCGCTGTTCGCCAACGCCTCCATGCCCAACCCGCTGTGGGAGATGCAGGGGCTGCAGCATGCGGTGCGCGGCAAGGCGGAAGCGCCCGGCATGGACCCGCCGGTGACCGGCCTGAAGATTGAAACGCCGGGATCGGTCGATGCCGGGCAGTACGACCAGGCCGTGCGGGACATCACCAACTTCCTCGAATACGCCGGCGAACCGGCCGCACTCAAGCGCCAGCAGCTGGGCGTGTGGGTGATCCTGTTCCTGGCCCTGCTGACCTTCCTGCTGTATCTGCTGAAGAAGGAATACTGGAAGGACGTTCACTGATTCTGCCGCCGGCCATCGCATGGGCCTATTGGCTTTTGTGATGGTCGGTTGCACACTCGGGGAGGAGTCGACCGCTGGCACGGTGCCGGCGGCGCCGATGCGGCAGGCGGTCTCCTGTCGTGGGAGAGCCTTTGATGGCGGCGAGCGTACGCATGCGCAATACACTGACGCTGTTTTCCTCGAACGACGACGTACTGTGCCACCGTGTACGCCTGGTCCTGGCGGCCAAGGGCGTCACCTTCGACTTCGTTCCGGTCGATCCGCAGAACCCGCCTGAAGACCTGATCGACCTCAATCCGTACCACTCGGTGCCGACCCTGGTCGAACGCGAGCTGGTGCTGTACGCCGCATCGGTGGTCAGCGAGTACCTGGATGAGCGCTACCCGCATCCGCCACTGATGCCGGTCGACCCGCTGTCGCGTGCGCGCATCCGACTGGCCATGCTGCGCATCGAGCACGACTGGGTGCCGCAGGTGCAGGCCATCCAGCTGGGCAACAAGACCCAGGCCGAGGCCGGGCGCAAGCGCCTGAAGGAACTGCTGACCGCCTCGCTGCCGCTGTTCAAGGCCAGCAAGTTCTTCCTCAATCCGGAAATGAGCCTGGCCGACTGCGCGATGGCGCCGATCATCTGGCGCCTGCAGTCGCTGGATGTGCCGCTGCCGAAGGATGGCAAGGCGATCGAGGACTACGGCAACCGCATCTTCCGCCATCCGGGATTTGTCCGCAGCCTGACCGAGCAGGAAAAGAAACTGCGCGATCTGCCGGTCTGATCCGGCCCCGCGTTACCCGTCTGCAGGCCGACCGGCGTGCAGACGATCCGCCCCGGCGGGGCGCCGGGCGCGTACACTTCACGCATGACCGAAGACTTCTTCCACATGACCAGCCACCGCCCGTACCTGCTGCGGGCGCTGGTGGAATGGATCAACGACAACCAGCTGACCCCGCACATCCTGGTCGACGCCGGCGTCCCCGGCGTGCAGGTCCCGCCTTCGGCGGTCAAGGATGGCCGGGTCGTGCTCAACATCGCCGAACGTGCTGTCGTGCGGCTGATGATCGACAACGAGATGGTCAGCTTCTCGGCGCGCTTCTCCGGTACCAGCTACCCGGTGCAGGTGCCGATCAGCGCCGTGCTGGCCGTCTACGCCCGCGAGACGGGGCAGGGCATGGCATTGCCGGATGACATTCCGGGCAGCGAAACCGCACCGACCAGCGATGAGCTGCTGCACGAGGAAGGCACGCCGCCGGACGATACGCCGCCGGCCAGCCCGCCGCCGAAGGGCCGCCCGAACCTGCGCGTGGTCAAGTAACCATTCCGACGCCGCCCCGATGGGCGGCGTTTTTCTTGGCCCGTCTGGCGGTGGGTGCCGACCGTTGGCCGGCACATCTTCAAACCCTAGGCATCCTCGGCATCCTCCACATCCTCCACATCCGGCCGGATCTGGCTGATCCGCGCGGCACCGGGGCCGGTGAACGAAATCAGCTGGTCGCCACGCAGCACCATGCGGCCCACGTGGCGATCGATGCCATCGTAGGAATACTCGAACTTGAAGGTGCGCTCGAAACCGAGTCGGCCATCCTCGCCACGCGACAGTCGCAGGCCGGTGGCGTGCACCGCCTGGTCCAGCCACTGCACGTCGGCGGCGCGGCAGGCATTGCGTCCCAGCTCGACCGCGCGCTCGGCGGCCGAGCGTGCGGCGTTCCAGAAGAAGTAGATGATTCCGCCGGCAATCAGCAACAGCAGCAGGGTAGGCATGGCGTCAGCCGTCAGAGGTCGATCCGGCAAAGATGGCGGCGAACGCGCGCTGGATCAAGCGCTGCATTCACCGCCGCGGCTGTGGTTCGTCGGGCACTGGCTGCGCGGGCACGATCACCGGTTGCGGCGCCGGAGCGGTCTGTATTGGTGTGGCAGTTGGCGAGGGCATCACCACGGGTGATGTCGCGGTCAGCTGCAGCAGGGCCGCCCAGTCCTGGCGGTTGAAGCTGCATTCGTCCTCGCGGCCCGGCGTGCAGCTGGGGTCGATGCCGGTGCTGTTGCGTTCGCGTGCCGGGGGCAGCTTGATCAGCCCGGTGCGGTCCAGCGGCAGCAACCGCATCGCCACGGTGTTCATCACGTTGCCACCGACCAGGTACAGGGTCTGGTCGCCGCCGAGGTTGGCGGCCACCACCACTTCGCAATGTGATTTCCAGTGGCCCACCGAACCGTTGCCCAGCGCCTGCACCAGCCCGCTGTAGCTGAGCGTCGTGCTGCGGTCGCGCAGGAAGCACAACAGGTCGCCCGGTGCGGGCTTTGCGGTCGCGGGATCGACCAGCCGGTACGGCACGCCCGAGGGGCCGCCCTGGTACGCGGCACGAATGTAGTCGATGTGGCGCGGCGACGTGTTGAAGCCGGGAACGCCGGCCTGCACCATCACCCAGGAAATGAAAGCGGCCGACCACGGATTGTCGATCAGGAAGGCGCGGCAGTCGCTGTCGGTGTAGCGCGTACCCAGCGGTGCCACGCAGCTGCTGGCACCGGCGATGCTGCCCATCGCGTTGAGCGTGCCGCTGTTGCGCCAGTAGCCGGCCACGCGCTGCCAGGCAATCAGCCCGTTGTCGGCCAGGTGTTCGTTCTCCGCCTCGGTGACACTCAGACTCGCCGCGCGGCCATCGCGATCGATGAAGGGCCGGAACCACAGCCGGTGCTCGTTGCAGGCGGTATTGCGGATGGCCACCGCCAATGGGCTCAGGCCGAAGCGGGGAGGGACATCGCAGGCTTCAGCGGCTGCGGCGGACAAGGGGGCTGCCGCGAGCAGCAGACAGGCAGGCAAGAGCATCCGGCGCATGCGCGGCTCCTGTGGGGGGATGCCCGCAGCGTCGCAGAGGCTGGCGTAGCCGAGCCGTGAAGGCGCCCCGTCTCGTGTAGAGCCGAGCCTACGCTCGGCTCATCGCGCGAAGCGCGTGCAGGGCGCGCCGCAAATCGAGAAGCAGCCGAGCATGGGCTCGGCTCTACAAGGCCCTGCAGGCCTCAAGCCGGCGGCGGGCCCAGCTTCAACGACAGATCGATGGCCTGCACATGCTTGGTCAGCCCGCCGATGGAGATGCAATCGACGCCATCCTCGGCGATCGAGCGCAGGCCGCCCAGGCCGACGCTGCCGGAGACTTCCAGCGGAATGCGCCCGGCCGTGATGCGCACCGCCTCGCGGCGCAGGTCGGGACTGAAGTCATCCAGCAGGATGCGTTCGCAACCGGCTTCGAGCGCCTGGCGCAGCTGTGCCAGGTCTTCAACCTCGACCACCAGTGGCAGCGCAGGCCACTGCCGGCGTGCGGCGGCCACCGCCGCGGCCAGCGAACCGGCAGCACGGATGTGGTTCTCCTTCAGCATCACCGTGTCGTACAGGCCGAAGCGGTGGTTCTCGCCGCCGCCGCAGCGCACCGCGTACTTCTGTGCCAGGCGCAGGCCGGGCAGGGTCTTGCGGGTGTCGAGGATGCGGGTACCGGTACCGGCCACCGCGGCCACGTAGCGGGCAGTGGTGGTCGCGGTGCCGGACAGCGTCTGCAGGAAGTTCAGCGACGTGCGCTCGGCACTGACCAGGCTGCAGCTGCGCCCGTGCAGCAGGGCCAGCACGGTGCCGGCGGTGACGGCATCGCCTTCGGCGATGTGCCATTCAATGCGCACGTCAGGGTCGAGCGCGCGGTGGGTGGCGTCGAACCAGGGGCGCCCGGCGATCACCGCATCCTGCTTGCACAGCAGGTAGGCGCTGTCCGCCTGGTCGGGGAGCAGGGCGGCGGTGACGTCACCGCTGCCCAGGTCCTCGGCCAGCGCGCGCGCGACATCGGCGGCGACAACGGCCGCATCTGGCGTCGGCAGCGTGCTCATGCGGCCGGGAAGTCGGCGATCTGGGCGGTCGGAACGGCTTCCTCGGCCAGCAGCACCGGGATGCCGTCGTCGACGCGGAACACCTGCTTGCGGTCACGGGTGACCAGCGCCTCGCGCAGCGGCTGCGCCAGCGGGTTGCCATCGGCCTTGGTCACCGTGCCGGCAGAAATGGCCTTGTTGAGGGCTTCCAGGCCCTTGCCATCCAGCAGGGACAGGGGCTGGCGGGTGTCCGGGGACACCAGCAGGTCGAGCAGCTTGCGATCCATGGTTCTTCGTCTTGCGTGGAAGACGGCTAGAATACGTCTTTAAGGCAGGTGACGGCCAATGACCCCCAATCCGATCGCGCCGCTTGTCGGCATCGTCATGGGTTCCCGTTCCGACTGGGAAACCATGCAGCACGCCGCCCAGAAGCTTGAAGCCCTGGGTGTTCCGTTCGAAGTGAAGGTGGTGTCCGCGCATCGGACGCCGGATGTGTTGTTCAGTTACGCCGAGCAGGCGGGCCCGCGTGGCCTGCGCGCGATCATCGCCGGTGCAGGCGGGGCCGCGCACCTGCCGGGCATGATCGCGGCCAAGACCGCCGTGCCGGTGCTGGGTGTGCCGGTGCAGTCCAAGGCCCTCAACGGAATGGATTCCCTGCTGTCGATCGTGCAGATGCCGGCCGGCATCCCGGTCGCCACCTTCGCCATCGGCAACGCCGGCGCCTCCAACGCCGCGCTGTTCGCGGCGGCGATGCTGGCCAGCGACCAGCCGGCGATCGGCCAGGCGCTCGATGCCTTCCGTGCACGCCAGACCGAAGACGTGATGGCCCACGACGATCCGCGCCAATGAGCCTGACTGTCGGCATCCTGGGCGGCGGCCAGCTCGCCCGCATGATGGTCCTGGCCGGTGCGCCGCTGGGGCTTCGCTTCGAACTGTACGACCCGGCCGCCGACGCCTGCAGCGGCCCGCTGGCGCCGCTCACCGTGGGCGCCTTCGATGACCGCCAGGCCCTGGCGGACTTCGCCGCCAAGGTCGATGTGGTCACCTTCGATTTCGAGAACGTACCTGCCGACAGTGCACAGTTCCTGGCCGACCGCGTGCCGGTCTATCCGCCGCCGGCCGCGCTGGCGGTGGCCCAGGACCGGTTGAGCGAGAAGACCCTGTTCCAGCAGCTGGGTATTCCGCTGCCGGCCTTCGCCGACATCCGTAACCGCGACGAGCTGGCGGCGAAGGCGGCTGAGTTCGGTCTGCCGTGCATCCTCAAGACCCGCCGCCTCGGCTACGACGGCAAGGGTCAGTTCCGCCTGCGCAGCGAAGCCGACATCGACGCCGCATGGGATGCGCTCGGTGCCCAGGTGGAGCGCACCGGACTGATCCTGGAGGGCTTCGTGGCCTTCCAGCGCGAGGTCAGCGTGGTGGCCGTGCGTGGCCGCGATGGCAGCTTCGAAGCCTGGCCGGTCACCGGCAACTGGCATGTCGACGGCGTGCTGTCGGCCAGCGTGGCACCGGCGGTGCTGTCCGACGCCGAGCGGCAGGCAGCGATCGGCTATGCCCGCCGCGTCGCCGAGCACCTGCAGTATGTGGGCGTGTTCGCACTGGAGCTGTTCTGTCGCGACGGCGAACTGCTGGCCAACGAGATGGCACCGCGCGTGCACAACTCCGGCCACTGGACCATCGAAGGCAGCGAGACCTCGCAGTTCGAGAATCACTTGCGTGCCGTGCTGGGCCTGCCACTGGGCAGCACCCGCATGCTCGGCCATGCCTGCATGCTGAACTGGCTGGGCAAGATGCCCGATCCGGCGCCGGTGCTGGGTCAGGCCAGTGGCCATTGGCACGATTACGGCAAGGAGCCGCGCGAAGGTCGCAAGGTCGGCCACGCCACGTTGCGCGACGATGATGCCGCTGCATTGGCCGATGCGCTGGACCAGGTCGGCCTGGAGCTGGACCGCCAGGCCCAGGTGGCGCCGGCAGTGCACGCGCTGCGCAACCGCTGAGCCCGGGCGTGCCGGCCAATGGCCGGCACAACCTTGTATGCCTGCAACGGTGTGGCGCGCCGGTGCAGGCATCGGCGCACCATTGCCGGTGGTAGCGTGGCGCTCCTTTCACAGGAGTCACGACCATGCTCGACTGGAATGCCTATCGCAAGGAACTGAAGGGCCGCATCGGAGAGATCGGCAAGCTCTCGCCGGACACGGTCAAGGGCTACGCCACCCTGGCCAATGCCGGTGCCCAGACCAACCACCTGGATGCCAAGACCCGTGAGCTGATCGCATTGGCGGTGGCGGTGACCACCCGCTGCGACGGCTGCATCACCGTGCACGTGGACGCTGCGCTGAAGCATGGCGCCAGCCGCGAGGAAATCGCCGAAGCACTGGGCGTGGCGGTGTCGCTCAACGCCGGCGCGGCGCTGGTGTACTCGGCGCGGGTGATGGACGCGGTGGCTGCGCACGAGAACGCGTGACGCTTCATCTGTAGAGCCGAGCCCATGCTCGGCTGCTGTCCGGCCAGCCGAGCATGGGCTCGGCTCTACAGGCAGTCAGCGCAGCTGGCTCTCGGCGAATTCCCAGTTGACCATCTGCCAGAAGGCATCCAGGTAACGCGCGCGATCATTCTGGTAATCGGTGTAGTAGGCGTGCTCCCAGACATCGCAGCACAGCAGCGGGGTGCTTTCGCCGGTCAGTGGCGTGCCGGCGTTGCGGGTGGCCTGGATGCCGAGCTGGCCACCGGGGTGCTGCACCAGCCACACCCAGCCCGAGCCGAACAGGCCCAGCGCGGTGCGGTTGAATTCCTCGCGCAGGCGCTGCGCATCACCGAACTGGCGCTTGACCAGCTCGCCCAGCCGGCCCTGCGGCTCGCCGCCGCCGCGCGGGCGCAGGCACTGCCAATAGAAGCCGTGGTTCCAGGCCTGGGCGGCCGCATCGAACAGCGTGCCCTGGGCATGGCGCACGATCTCTTCCAGTGACGCCTCCTCCCACTCGGTGCCGAGAGTGCCGGCGTTGACCGCGTCAACGTAGGCGCGGTGGTGGCGGCCGTGATGCAACTCAACGGTCTGCGCGGACAGGTGGGGCTGCAGGGAGCCGGGGAGGTAGGGCAGGGCAGGCAATTCGACGGGCATGGACAGGTTCGTGGCCAGGGGGGCGGCGGCAGCCTGTTCCATCCGCTTACAATGGCGGCTACCGTGGGCAGTCTAGCCGACCATCACGGTCGGTTTGTCCGGCGAAGCAAGGAGTGTGGTTGTGGCGGTAATGCAGCAAATCCAGGCCGAGGTCGATCGTTACCCGCTCGTGCTGTTCATGAAGGGCACCCCGCAATACCCGATGTGCGGCTTTTCCAGTCGCGCCGTGCAGGCGTTGATGGCAGCCGGCGCCGTCACCCTGCGCACTGTCAACGTGCTCGAAGAGCCGGAGATCCGCGCCAACCTGCCGCGCTTTTCCAATCTGCCGACCTTCCCGCAGCTGTTCATCAATGGTGAGTTGATCGGCGGCTGCGACATCGTCATGGAACTGTTTGAATCCGGCGAGCTCAAGCGCATCGTCGAAGAGGCGACCCAGGGATGAGTGCCTGGCCGTCGACGTCACCGACTGACGGGGCGATCGATGGCCGCCCGTTGCAGGATCGCGTCGTACTGGTCGCCGGCGCCGGGGGAGGGCTGGGCAGTGCCGCGGCGGTCGCCGCAGCTGCAGCCGGGGCCACCGTGGTCCTGCTGGGACGCAAGCCGCGCCGGCTGGACCGGGTCTATGCCCAGGTCCAGGCGGTCGGTCCGGAACCGCTTCTGTACCCGTTGGACCTGGAAGGCGCCAGCCCCGATGACTATGCCGAACTGGCCCAGGCCCTGCAGCGCGAGCTGGGGCGGCTGGATGGACTGCTGGTCTGCGCCGCGCATTTCCCCGGGCTGACTCCGTTTGAACTGGCTGACCCGGCCAGTTTCGCCCGTGCGGTCCATGTCACCCTGACCGCGCCGGCCTGGCTGGCCCAGGCCTGCCTGCCGCTGCTGCGGCAACGCGAGGATGCCGCTCTGGTGTTCGCGGTCGATGCTCCCGAACGGGTCGGACAGGCCTATTGGGGGGGGTATGGCGTGGCCCAGCACGGCCTGCGTGGCCTGATCGCCAGCCTGCACGATGAACTGGGCCGTAGTCCCATCCGGGTCAGCGGCCTGTACCCCGGCCCCCTGCGCACGGCGCTTCGGGCCCGCGCCTATTCCGTGGACCAGGACCCGGCTGCGCAAGGCCCGGAAGCCGCGGCGGCCGCTGCGGTGACCCTGCTGTCCGCCGCTGGGAGCGCCTGGCGCGGGCAGATTCTCGATGCCAGTGAGACGCCTCGGGAAAGGTGAGCCCCGTGGGAAGGCGGAGTGAAGAACCCGTCACGATTGCGTTGCGAACCGGTGCCGTTTGTCGCACAACCGTCACATTGATGGCGTAGCGTGTTAATCTAGTGTTAACCGTTAGGGCTGCCTTCAGCCGAGCGGTAGGGAACCCCAGATAACTCTCCGATCAGCCACCCGCAGGGCTGCTTGGATGCGCTTTTTTTCCGCCATCGCCAACTCGCATCGAGGCTACCGAAAAATGACCCACCCACTCCGGATGTCCAAGCTTACCCTTGGTCTCGTGGCTGCACTTGCTGCCGCTCCCGCCTTCGCCCAGAGCAGCACCTCCGCCGGTGTCGGCGGCCAGGTGATGTCCGCTGCAGGCCAGCCTGTCGCCGGCGCTGAAGTCACCATCACGCACACCGAGTCGGGCACTGTTTCGCGTGCCACCACCGATGCGTCGGGCCGATACAACGCGCGCGGCCTGCGCGTGGGTGGTCCGTACACCATCACCATCACCAAGTCCGGTGAAGGCACCAAGACCGAGGAAGGTGTCTACCTGAACCTGAACCAGGTCAACACCGTCAACGCCAACCTGGGCGGTGACCTGGCTGCAACCAACCTGGACGCGGTGAACGTTGTTGCCACCGCCGGCGGCCTGGACCTGTTCAGTGCCAACAAGATGGGCACCGGCACCAACGTGACCCGCGAAACGATGGATGCGCTGCCGTCGGCCAGCCGCAACATCCAGGACTACGTGCGTCTCGACCCGCGCATCTCGCAGGTCAGCAAGGCGGACGGCGCGATCTCGGCCGGCGGCCAGAACACCCGTTACAACGCCATCCGCATCGACGGCATCAGCGCCTCCGATCCGTTCGGCCTGGGTTCCAACAACCTGCCGACCGAGCGTCAGCCGGTGTCGATGGACGCCATCCAGGAAATCAACATCGACCTGGCCAACTACGACACCACCATCGCCGGTGGCACCGGCGCGGTGATCAACGCCGTGACCAAGTCGGGTACCAATGAATTCCACGGCACCGTGTACGGTTCGTACCGCGACAAGGACATGGTCCGCTCGCGCCTGGAAGGTGACAAGCAGGACTTCAACGGCTTCGAGGACGAGAAGACCTACGGCATGACCTTCGGCGGCCCGATCGTCAAGGACAAGCTGTTCTTCTTCACCAACTATGAAAAGTACGAGCGCTCGGCTGCCGGCGTCGCCCTGAGCGACACGCCGATCGGCCGTGGCACCATCACCCAGCAGCAGATCACCGACGTCCAGAACTTCCTGGGCAAGCTGGGCTACGACCCGGGCAGCCTGACGGCGCCGAACAGCAAGACCGAGATCGAAGAGTATGCGGTCAAGCTGGACTGGAACATCAACGAGAACCACCGTGCGGCCCTGCGCTACAACAAGATGGAGCAGAACGTCGTTCGCTTCCCGCAGGTCAGCAGCAGCGCCATCTCGCTGAGCAACTTCTGGTACCAGCAGCCGACCCAGTACGAAACCTGGATGGGCGAACTGTTCAGTGACTGGTCCGAGAACTTCTCGACCGAGTTCAAGGTCTCGCACAAGGATTACTCGGCCAACCGCGTCCCGCTGGTCGACATGCCGCAGATCCGCATCAAGTCGGGCAACGATTCGCTGTACGTCGGTACCGAACAGAACACCCACGTCAACATCGTCGAGTCGAAGGAACTGAGCGCCTTTGGTGCCGGTACCTGGTACATCGGTGACCACACCGTCAAGTTCGGCTTCGATTACTCGAAGAATGACCTGATGAACTTCTACGGCCGCAACCTCAACGGCGTGTACGAATTCAACAGCGTCAACGATTTCCTGGCGGGCAAGGCTTCGCGCTACCAGCTGCGTGCTCCGCGCGCCGATGGCAGCCGCAGCGACATCCCGGCCGACTTCACCCTGAAGAACACCGGCGTGTTCGTGCAGGACACCTGGGCGATCAACTACAACCTGAACCTGATGTTCGGCGTGCGCATCGACATGCCTGACTTCAGCACCCAGCGCCTGTACAACCCGCGCATCGAGCAGCTGTACGGCTTCAACAATACCAAGCTGGTCGACAAGAACCTGGTGCAGCCGCGCGTCGGCTTCAACTACACCTTCGACAGCGATCGCCCGACCCAGCTGCGCGGTGGCGTGGGCCTGTTCGGCGGCGCCGCCCCGAACGTATGGCTGGCAGGTGCCTACCAGAACACCGGCCTGAACTACATCGAGTACGACGAGCGCAGCATCCCGGCCGGTGCCTTCACCCCGGACGGCAACAACCCGTACATCCCGGCCGGTGGCCCGGCTTCGGCCCGTCAGAACGTTGACATCATCGCGCCGGGCACCCGCCTGCCGTCGGTGTGGAAGGCCAACCTGGCGTTCGACCATGAGCTGCCGTGGTACGGCATCGTGGCGTCGGCCGAAGTGCTGTTCACCAAGGTCAAGGACGGCATCTACTTCGACCGTCTGGACGTGTCGGCGCCGACCGCCTTCGGTCAGGATGGCCGCGCGATCTACTGGAACGCCGCTGGCCGCAATCAGGCCAATACCCGTATCGACAAGGGTGTCGACTACGGCATGTCGACCGGTACCAAGGGTGCTGTTGACCGCGCCAACCGTCCGTCCGACATCGGCGATGTGCTGGTCCTGCGCAACACCGACAAGGGCCGCGGCACCCAGGCCACCTTCTCGCTGGCCAAGCCGCTGACCGAGAACTGGGGCTGGTCGCTGGGTTACACCTACACCAAGTCGACCGAGGTCAGCCCGCTGTCCAGCTCGCAGAACACCTCGAACTGGAACAACACGCTGATCTTCAATGCCAACGAGAACGTGGCCTACAACTCGCGTTATGCGATGAAGGACCGCGTCACCGGCACCCTGGAGTGGAAGCACAACTTCTTCGGTGACAACGCCACCCGCGTCGGCCTGTTCTACGAAGGCCGTTCGGGCCGTCCGTACAGCTACATCTTCTACAACGATGCCAACGGCGACGGTGCTGCCACCAACGACCTGTTCTACGTGCCGAAGGGTCCGGGCGACGTGCTGTTCACCGGCGGTGCCGCGATGGAGAAGCAGTTCTTCGACTGGCTGGCGCAGAACCCGGAACTCGATGCCTACCGTGGCAGCGTGGTCCCGGCCAACCGCCACCGCGCCTCGTGGGTCAACAGCTTCGATGTCCGCGTCAGCCAGGAATTCCCGGGCTTCATGAAGGGTCACAAGGGTGAAGTCGCCCTGGACATCATGAATGTCGGCAACCTGCTGAACAAGAAGTGGGGCCTGATCGACGACTACGGCTTCTACTCGACCCGTCGCGTTGCCAACTACGCAGGTATCGATCCGGCCACCGGCAAGTACGTGTACTCCTTCACTGGTTCGACCGACAACCCGTCGGTGCAGGAAAACAACAACGACAAGGGCAACACCGCCGTGTCGCGTTGGTCGATGCAGCTGACCCTGAAGTACAAGTTCTGATCCGTCAGCGCTTGAAGTGGTAAGTGGAAACGGCCGGGGAAACCCGGCCGTTTTCCGTTCAGGCGAAAGTTCTTGCAGGGTGTCGGGCAACGGCGTAGCATCCAGAAATGTGCGCGGTGCCAACGCCGCCGATGCGGTCCCGGAATGGCGAACGCGGGCAGCACACATCCAACGGTCGGGCTTCCCGGCCGTTTTGCTTTTTAAGGGGGCGGCAGTACAGTCGGAAACCTTGAAGGAAGCGAAAAATTGGATATGACCACGAACGAAAAATCAGCCCGTGCGCTGCCGGTACAGGATGCGCGGATCTACCCGCGCGGTGGGCTGGACGTGCTGTCGCGGGCCGAAGTGGCACGCCTGCGCGATGCCTCCGCCGGCGGCATGCATGAGCTGCTGCGCCGCTGCGCGCTGGCCGTGCTGACCAGCGGCAGCGCCTCGGACGATCCGCGCGCGGCGCGCGACCTCTACCCTGATTTCGACATCCAGGTGGCGCAGCAGGATCGCGGCGTGCGCATCGATCTGGTCAACGCACCGGCGATGGCCTTCGTCGACGGCGAGATCATCCGCGGTGTCGCCGAACTGCTGTTCGCCGTCGTGCGCGACCTGGCCTACATGGCCATCGAAATGGGCCCGGCCTACGCGGCCGAGCTGGAGTCATCCGAGGGCATCACCAACGCGGTGTTCGGCCTGCTGCGCAACGCGCGCATCCTCAATCCGGGCGACCCGAACCTGGTGGTGTGCTGGGGCGGACACTCGATCTCGCGCGACGAATACCTGTACACCAAGCAGGTGGGCTATGAGCTGGGCCTGCGCGGCCTGGACATCTGCACCGGTTGCGGCCCCGGTGCGATGAAGGGCCCGATGAAGGGTGCCACCATCGCCCATGCCAAGCAGCGCCGTACCGTGACGCGTTACATCGGCCTGACCGAGCCGGGCATCATTGCCGCCGAGTCGCCGAACCCGATCGTCAACCACCTGGTGATCATGCCGGACATCGAGAAGCGCCTTGAGGCCTTCGTCCGCATCGGGCACGGCATCATCGTGTTCGCCGGTGGCGTCGGTACCGCCGAAGAGATCCTGTACCTGCTCGGCATCCTGCTGCGCGAGGAGAACAAGGACCTGCCGTTCCCGCTGATCCTGACCGGCCCGACGGTAGCGGCACCGTACTTCGAGCAGATTGATCGCTTCATCCGCCTGACCCTGGGCGATGCGGCTGCCGAGCGCTACGAGATCATCATCGGCGACCCGGTGGCGGTTGCGAAGAAGATGGCCACCGGCATCAAGCGCGTGCGCGAGCACCGCCTGGCGCAGAAGGACTCGTTCTTCTTCAACTGGTCGATCGAGATTCCGTGGGAGTACCAGCAGCCGTTCGTACCCACCCACGAAGCGATGGCGGCGCTGGACCTGCACCACGGGCGTGCCCCGCACGCGCTGGCGGCCGACCTGCGCCGCGCGTTCTCGGGCATCGTCGCCGGCAACGTGAAGGAAGACGGCATGCGCCGCATCGAGCAGTTCGGGCCGTTCCAGATCCACGGCGACCCGGACATGATGCAGGCGCTGGATGCGCTGCTGCGCGCCTTCGTCGAGCAGCGCCGGATGAAGATCTCCGGCGAGTACCAGCCCTGCTACCAGGTGCTGGCCTGAACCCGGGCCGGCGTGATGGGGATCGCGCCGGCACTGGCAGGGGAGGGCGGGTCGTCAAGCCTTTGACGCCCGTCGCCCCGGATTGACCGTTCATCCTGCCGCCGCTTGCCGGTGGCGGGGCGATGGCCCATCGTGGCCACCAACACGCTGGGGAGCGTCCAATGTCTTTGCGCCGGCAAAACGGCTTCACGCTGGTTGAACTGATGGTCACGCTGGCCGTCTTCGTGGTCCTGGCGTCGATCGCCTATCCGAGCTTCCGCGGCATGATCCGCTCGAACCGGCTGGCGACCGCCAACAACGAGCTGATCGCGCTGGCCAACCTGGCCCGCAGCGAAGGCATCCGCAACAGCAACGGTGGCGGCGTCTGTGGCAGCGCCGATGGCAAAGCCTGTGATGGCGACTGGTCCAAGGGGGTACTGGCCTGGTCGGACCTGGATGGCGACGGCCAGATGGGCAGCAATGACGTCGCGCTGCGCTTTTCACAGGGCAATCCGCAGCTGAGCGTAGTTGGCCCGCCGGGCGCGGTCATCGCCTTCGACGGGCGCGGCCGGCGCAGGGCGGTCGCCGATCAGACGCTGGTGCTGTCGCCGGATGCGTGCAAGGCCGGCGAATCGAAAAGCACGTTGACGATCAACCAATCCGGCCAGGTCCGGGTGACCAAGGGAACCTGCTCATGAGCCGCCGCAACCTGGCCCGCCCGCGTTCGTCGCAGGGGGGCTTCAGCCTGATCGAAGTGATGGTGGCGGTGCTGATCCTGGCATTCGGGCTGCTGGGCTTCGCCCTGCTGCAGACCACCAACGTCCGCTTCGTGCAGAGCGCGAACTACCGCACCCAGGCGACCAACCTGGCCAACGACCTGATCGAACTGATGCGCGCGCAGCGCACCGACACCCTGGCCGGTGGCGCCTATTCCTCGGCCTCGTTCTCGGCCGGCTCGGTGAAGCCCAGCGGCGCCTGCGCCTGGCCGACCGGCGCCGCCGTGACGCCGCAGGCGAACGTCGCGCGCTGGCAGTGCGAGGTCGCACGCACGCTGGGCGAGAAGGCCAGCGCACAGGTGACCTTCGTGCAGAGCACCGGCGAGGTCACCGTGGCCATCAGCTGGGGTGACCAGCGCTGGGATCCGAAGGACCCCGACAGCCTTACCACCTTCGGCCTGACGACCTTCCTGTGAACATGCCCATGAGTCCAATTTCGCGCACCCGAGGCCTGTCGCTGATCGAACTGATGATCGCCATGGTCATCGGCCTGGTCCTGATGCTGGGCGTCACCCAGATCTTCATCGCCTCGCGTGCGGCATCGCGCCTGTCCGAAGGTGCGGCCCGTACCCAGGAGAACGCGCGCTTCGCGCTGGACTTCCTGCAGCGTGACCTGCGCATGGCCGGCCACTTCGGCTGCGTCAACGACCAGGCTCATGTGGTCAAGAACACCGGCGATGTCGGTTATCACCTGGGCATCAGCTCGGGCAGTGGCGACCCGCAGGATTTCTCGGTTCCGGTGCAGGGGTATGAGGCAGCAGGTACGGCGCCGGGCGCCACCCTGACCCTGGGCCGCGCGTGGAGCGCGGCGCAGTCGGTGCCGAAGAGCATCGCCAACCTCAAGCCGGCGCCACTGCCGGGCAGCGACATCCTGGTGCTGCGCCTGATGAGTCCGGAAGGGGCCGTGGTGACCGGCATCTCCGTGGCCGCGGGCGCGACCACGCTGACCGTCTCCAGTGATGGCATGGCCCGGCTGAAGGCCAACGCCGCAGGTGCGCCGACGGTCTTCGGCATAGCCGACTGCACCCGTGCCGACGTGTTCCCGGCCACCATCAGCGGTTCGACGGTGAAGGTGGACAAGGTCGACCTGAGCAACTATTCGATCAACAACGCGATGACCATGCTGTATCGCGCCGATGGCATGGCGTACTACATCGCGACCAATCCCAATGGCGAGCCGGCGCTTTACCGGGCACGCGCGAATGGCGCCGGCGGCTACGCCGATGGCGAGGAGCTGGTGGAAGGCATCGAGAACATGCAGTTCCTGTACGGACTGGATGCCACCCCGGATATCGCCCTGCCCACGCCGCCGACCGGTCGCATCGTCGACCAGCGCGTGGCCAGTGCGGTCAGCACCGGTACCGATGCCACCGCCGCAGGGCAGTGGCGCCGCGTCGGCATGGTGCAGGTCGGCCTGCTGGCGCGCAGCCCGCAGCGTGCGTCGGCCGAGGCACCGGGCAGCGCGGCCACCTATCCGGCCATCCTCGGGGTGGGCTTTGCCCCGGCCGATCCTTACGACCAGCGCCATCGGGGCGCCTATGAAGCGTCCGTTGCGCTGCGCAACCGCTTGTTCGGGAACTGACGACCATGCGCACTCATCCTTCCTCCCGACGCCGTCCCTTCGTTGCCCACGCACGACAGCAGGGTGCCGTTCTCTACGTCGCGCTGATCATGCTGGTGCTGCTGGCCCTGCTGGGCGTCATCGGCATGCAGGTGGCCGGCATGCAGGAGCGCATGGCGGCCGGCTACCGGGCGACCAACATGGCGTTCCAGAACGCCGAAGGCGCGGCACGCAGCGCCGAGAACGCGGTGGAGAACATCGCCAATCGCAAGGATGCCGGTGCCAATCCGGCCGTAGCGTCCGCCGACATCAGCCAGCAGTGCGATGACGGCTTCGATCCGTCGGCCTGGGTCGCGAAAACCAAGCTGGGCAGCAAGCCGGCCATCTATGTCCGTGAGATCCAGGGTTGCATCCAGGGGGAGGGTGCGCTGGACATGGGCAAGTCGGTGGAGAAGCCAACGCCGGTCTACCAGATCACGACCTATGCCGGTGATACCACCAGTGATGCGACGTCGCGTGCGGCGATCGATACCGTATTCAAGCTGTGAGGGTGGGGAACCCATGAACACTCGCAACCGCAGGATCCTGGCAGGCGTTGGCCTTGCCGTGTTGGCCGCTGGCGGCTATCTGGCGCATACCTTGTTTGCCGCACAGGCGCAGGGCGTACTGGCACAGGAGCCGATGAACGTGCAGACCCGCGCGACACCGGCGTTCATCATGGCGGTGGACGATTCGGGTTCGATGAACTTCGAGCGCATGTTCCCCGGTGGTGACGGCCGCATGCGCTGGAACAGCAACACCAACAGCTTCTTCAACAACGACGGAAGCTTCTTCAGCGTGGGCTCGGCGTGTGCCAACAACTCGGTGGACTGTTACCTCTACCTTTACCCGCACGCGGAATTCAACAAGGAGTATTCACCGGGCCGGGCCATTCCGCCGTTGGACATCTACGGTTTCGCGCGTTCGCATGTCTACAACGCCAGTTACTTCAATCCGGCAGTGACCTACCGGCCGTGGACCAATGCCGACGGCACGCTGTGGCCGAATGCCTCGATCACCCAGACCCGCGCCGATCCCCGGTCCGGGCAGCGCGGCTACAATGCCGTGTACAACATGACCGTCAATCGCGCCGAGACGTCGGAGAAGTTCCAGTTCGTCAGCGGCATGCGGATTCCCGACCTTTCCGGCACCGGCAATGAATACTATGTCGACAGCTGGCGGGATGGCGGGTGGAAGACCGCTGCGATCAGCAACACCGGCAATACCACATACGCGATCAGCTACTTCCCGGCCACCTTCTACCTGCCGGCCGCAGCGCCTACACCGGACGGATACAAGACCGACGACGCCAGTCGCCCGGTGATCAAGGATGCCTGTGGTCCGGGCTGCGACCTGCGCCGCTACCAGATCAAGTCGGGCAACTACTCGAGCCCGGCCGCCTACAACGCCGCGATCCAGAATTTCTCCAACTGGTTCCAGTATCACCGCAATCGCGTGCTGGCCATCGTCGGTTCGTCGACTGCCGCCCTGGTGAGCGTCGATACGATGCGCGTGGGCTACTTCACCATCAACAAGCTCAGCAACGCGACCATGTATGACATGGTCACCAATCGTGCCGATCTCTACAAGCAGATCTACACGCTCACCGGCAATGGCGGCACGCCCAACCGCCGCGCGGTTGAATATCTGGTCGACCAGTTCCGTCGTACCGATGCCGACGCCCCCGTGCAGCTGGCCTGCCAGCGCAATGGCGGCATGCTGTTCACCGACGGCTACACCAACTCCGGCAATGCACCCAACGGATCGTTCGGTGATGCGGACTCGGTGAATTCCACGCACCTGCCGTCCATTCCGTTCGCCGATGGCTACAGCAATACCATCGCCGACATCGCGGCGGCGGCCTATGCCGGCGCCCGCACACCCCTGCGCACCGGCACCAGCTTCCCGGCCGGCCAGGTGCCGGTCAGTGACAAGTGCAGTTCGCTGGACAAGAGCAGCCCGGACTGGAAGCGCCTGGACTGCCAGACCGACCTGCACATGAACTTCTACGGCGTGACCCTGGGCGCGCAGGGCAAGATCTATGGCGTCAACCAGGCAGCGACCGACGATCCCTACAAGAACCCGCCGAACTGGGCTGGCAACGGCAACCCGCTGAATGTCGACGACGGTACGGTCATCGATGAACTGTGGCACGCGGCCGTCAACAGCCGTGGCGAGTTCATCAATGCGCAGACGCCGGCCGACGTCACCGAGGCCATGCGCCGGGTACTGTCCTCGATCACCGGTGGTGCGTCGCCTTCAGGCACGATCGGTATCAGTGGTGCACGCATCGGTACCGGTTCGCTGGCGGTCACCCCGCGTTATGACATCACCAACAGCGGCACTGATTGGTCGAGCAAGCTGACCGCGTCCAGCGTCAAGGTCAACGCCAACCAAGTGGCCGAGCTCACCGAGGTGTGGGAAGCCTCCAGCCGCCTGACATCGTCCGGCCGCCGGATCGTCGCCAACAAGCTGGGTTCGCCCGTGGATTTCAACAGCGCCCGCATCAGCCTGCAGGACCTGTGCAGCAAGCCTGACGGCAAGTACGCGACGATGCTGGTGTGCTCCACCGACAAGCTGACGGCGATCAAGGCTGATCTGGCCAGCGCGATCAACTATCTCAGTGCCGACAGCTCGACCGAAGTCCGCAACGGTGGCAAGTATCGTGACCGCACCACGCCGCTGGGTGACATCGTCAATTCGGCGCCGGTGGTGAGCTCGCCGCTGGACGACTACGGTTACCGCCAGTTGGGTGGCACCTACGCAAAGAGCTATACGGACTACCTGGCCACCAAGGCCAAGTCGCAGCGGTACATGGTCTATGTCGGCGCCAATGACGGCATGCTGCACGCCTTCGACGGCGGCATGAAGGCCGATGCCAGGCAGGACGGCACCGGTGGCACGGAGAGCTTTGCCTACATCCCGGCCACCGCGCTGGGCCACATGGCCAACCTGCTGTTCCCCTACAAGTCCGACACGGCCGACCAGACCTTCCGTCATCGTTACTACGTCGATGGTCCGGTGACGGTGTCCGATACCTTCAACGGTACCGCCTGGCAGACCAGCCTGGTAGGCACCACGGGTGCGGGTGGCCGTTCGGTGTTCGCACTGGACGTCACCACGCCGGGCAGCTTCGGCACCGGCAACGTGCTGTGGGAAATCAGTGACATCAATTCGTCGCTGCGGGATGAGGTGCGCAACAACATCGGTTTCGTGCTGGGCAAGCCGGTGATCGTGCCGGTGAAGAGTGGCACCGGCGTGGCCTGGAAGGCGATCTTCGGTAATGGCTACGGCAGCGCCAACGGCAAGGCGGTGTTGTTCGTGGTCGATATGGCCAGTGGCGACATCCGGATGATCGAAGCCGTCGAGGGTACCTCGGGCGCTGGCATCTCCGGTGACAACGGATTGGGCAATGTGGTCGTTGTCGATCGTTGGACCGGTACCAACCAGGATGCGCGCGGTCGTGATGGCCTGGCCGACACCGTCTATGCCGCCGATCAGCGTGGCGCCGTGTGGAAGTTCGACCTGACCAGCAGTGCGAATACCACGTTGACCGTGCCGATGTTCACCAGCCAGGTTGCCCAGGACTCCTCCAACAGGACCTACCGTCAGCCGATCACCGGTGGCATGACCGCCGCGACCGGTCCTTCGGGCGGCGTGATGCTTTACTTCGGCACCGGCAGCTTCTCCTTCACCAGCGACAAGGATGACAAGTCGCAGCAGGCGCTGTACGCCGTGAACGATCTGTCGGGCAAGACGGTGACCTCGACGGTGACCGCTGCCAACCTGGTACCGTACACGGCCGCGGCCGCCGCTGCAGGCGTTGATGAGCGCAAGATCACCGCGGGTGCGGCGCCGGCCAACGCCCGCGGCTGGATGATCCAGCTGCCTGCCCGCAACGGTGAACGCGCAGTAGGTAACCCGATCCTGGTCAGTGGCATTGTCTTCATGCCGACCTATGTACCCAACATGGAAACGGTTGGCTGTTCGACCAGTGGTTCGAACTGGCTGTTCGGGTTGTCGTCGATCAGCGGCCTGCCGATGCTGGAGAACGTCCGTTATGGCTCGCCGACCGGTAGCCGACCCGCCTCCGGCACCGCGGCCATTGCATTGAAGACAGGAGGAACCGCGCCGGTGCGTGACGTTTCGCTGTCGGTGTTGCCACGTCCGACGGACAACAAGGCACCGCCCGGTGGCAGTTCCTGCTGGATGGCGGTGGGTGCTGCGGGCAGCCAGTCGCTGTATCTGCCTTACCCGTGCGGTCGCCAGTCCTGGCGCCAGCTCCAGTAACCCAAGTGCGAGGATCCACGCCCATGTTGCACACTCCCATGCCTCGCCGCGCGGCTGGCTTCACGCTCATTGAATTGATGATCGTGGTGATCGTCATCGGCATCCTGGCGGCGATCGCCATTCCGTCTTACCAGGAGTACGTGCGCCGATCGCATCGCGCCGTGGTGAAGGCGGACCTGGCCGAGTATGCGCAGCGTGCGGAGCGCTACCACACCAGCAACAACTCCTACACCGGCTACGCACTGCCGACCAAGGTGTCGCCGCGTGATGGAGGGACTGCGCGCTACAACCTGGATTACAAGGGAGACGGCACCAGCTTCACCATCACCGCCACCCCGCAGGGCACGCAGGCCAAGGACAGCTGTGGCAAGTTGAGCGTGGACCAGGCCAACCGCAAGACGGCCGACGGTGGCGTTGCCAGCTGCTGGTGAAACAGGTGTTGATCTTCCTGTAATCGACCAGTACAATGCGCCTCCCCGCCCGAATAGCTCAGCCGGTTAGAGCACTTGACTGTTAATCAGGGGGTCGTTGGTTCGAGTCCAACTTCGGGCGCCAGACACTGCAGAAGCCGCGAGAAATCGCGGCTTCTGCTTTTCTGCGCAGGCATTCAGCAGGGTGTATCGCGGTTCACGCGCTCGCTCCGGACGCGGCCGCCATTGTTGACGATCAATGCGCCATGCAGCTGGTTGCCCGCGCAGATGCGCAGGGTCAGGTTGGCCCCCGGGCTGCGTCCATCTGCCTGGAAGAACAGCAGCGGTCGCCCGCTGCTGGCCTGGGCAAGGATCGAGACGTCCGAGCGCCCGGTGTGGTGGCTCAGGATCGCCTCCGGCGAGGCAGGCTCCCCGCGCTGGTCGCCGCTGCGGTAGATGATCCAGCCGGCGCTCCAGTCGTCACTGCAGTGCCGGCCATCGACACTGGCGCAGAGGCCGATCAGCTCCCGTCTGCGCACGGCCTCGCTGCGTGCGCCGGACAGGCTGGCATGCAGGGTCAGTTGCAGTGCATCGGCGCGTTGCCGCAGCAGCAGGGGCTGCAGCGCCGGCCAGGACGCGGCCAGCAGCACCGCCAGCACAGTGATGACCACCAGCAGTTCGGTCAGGTGCACGCCCCGCGCAGAGCGGGGGCCGAGCGGGCAGGGGGCTTGGGCAGTGTGCATGCATCCAGCCTCCGCGCCCGGCTGTGCGGCCGCCATCGGGAATCCCCGTAGCGGTCTGCCCGGCAACCCCTCAGCCGGCCGTCACTCCTCGCCCCGTATACTCACCCTTCCCGGGAACTGGCAACACCATGAGCGACAGTTTTGAACTTGTCTCGCCGTATTCGCCGGCGGGCGACCAGCCCAACGCCATCGCGAAGCTGACCAGCAACTTCGAGGCCGGCATCGCCAAGCAGACCCTGCTGGGCGTGACCGGCTCGGGCAAGACCTACACCATCGCCAACGTCATCCAGAACGTTCAGAAGCCGACGCTGATCATGGCACCGAACAAGACGCTGGCGGCGCAGCTGTATGGCGAGTTCAAGGCGTTCTTCCCGCACAACGCGGTGGAGTACTTCGTCAGTTATTACGACTACTACCAGCCCGAAGCCTACGTGCCGTCGTCGGACACCTTCATCGAGAAGGACAGTTCGATCAACGAACACATCGAGCAGATGCGGCTGGCCGCGACCAAGACCCTGCTGTCGCGCCCGGACGCGATCGTGGTGGCCACGGTGTCCGCGATCTATGGCCTGGGTGCGCCGGAAGACTACCTTTCACTGCGCCTGATCCTGTCCAAGGGCGAGCGCATCGACCAGCGCGACCTGATCAACCACCTGACCCAGCTACAGTACACGCGCAATGAGTACGAGCTGCAGCGCGGTACCTTCCGCGTGCGCGGCGAAGTGATCGACGTGTTCCCGGCCGAGTCGGACAGCGAAGCACTGCGCCTCGAACTGTTCGATGGCGAGGTCGAGAAGATCACCCTGTTCGACCCGCTCACCGGCGAGACGCTGCGCAACATGCAGCGCTTCACGGTCTACCCGAAGACCCACTATGCGACCACGCGCGAGCGCGTGCTGGCGGCGATCGAGACGATCAAGGTAGAGCTGAAGGAGCGGCTGGAGCAGCTCTACGCGCAGAACAAGCTGGTGGAGGCGCAGCGCCTGGCCCAGCGCACGCAGTTCGACCTGGAGATGATGGCCGAGGTCGGTTACTGCAACGGCATCGAGAACTACTCCCGGCACCTGACCGGCAAGAATGCCGGCGAGCCGCCACCGACCCTGTTCGACTACCTGCCGCCGGATGCGCTGCTGGTGATCGACGAATCGCATGTGACCATCCCGCAGATCGGCGCCATGTTCAAGGGGGACCGCTCGCGCAAGGAAACCCTGGTTGAGTTCGGTTTCCGCCTGCCGTCGGCGCTGGACAACCGCCCGCTGCGCTTCGAGGAATGGGAGGAGCGCTGTCCGCGCAGCATCTACGTGTCGGCCACGCCCGGGCCCTATGAACTGCGTGAAGCCGGTGACGAGATCACCGAACTGGTGGTGCGCCCGACTGGCCTGATCGACCCGGTGGTGGAGATCAGGCCGGTCGGTACCCAGGTCGACGACCTGATGAGCGAGGCCAACGCGCGCATCAAGGCGGGCGACCGCGTGCTGGTCACCACGCTGACCAAGCGCATGGCTGAAAACCTCACCGAGTACCTCACCGAACACGGTATCCGCGTGCGCTACCTGCACTCGGACGTGGATACGGTCGAGCGCGTGGAGATCATCCGCGACCTGCGCCTGGGCAAGTTCGACGTGCTGGTCGGCATCAACCTGCTGCGCGAAGGCCTGGACATGCCCGAGGTATCGCTGGTGGCGATCCTCGATGCCGACAAGGAAGGCTTCCTGCGCTCCACCGGCTCGCTGATCCAGACCATCGGCCGCGCCGCACGCAACGTGCGTGGCAAGGCGATCCTGTACGCCGACAAGATTACCCGCTCGATGCAGGCGGCGATCGATGAGACCGACCGGCGCCGTGCCAAGCAGGTCGAGTACAACGAAGAACATGGCATCGTGCCGCGCTCGGTGGCGCGCCCGATCGTCGATGTCCTTGAAGGCGCGCGTTCGGATGCCGCCGAGAAGGAAGCCAAGAAGGGTAAGGGCAAGGGCCGGGCGGGTGTGGCCGAAGAAGCGGCCGACTATCGTTCGCTGTCTCCGGCGCAGCTGGCGACCCGTCTCAAGGCGCTGGAACAGCAGATGTACCAGCACGCCAAGGACCTGGAATTCGAGGATGCCGCACGGGTGCGTGACCAGATCCGGCAGCTGAAGGAAGCCAGCCTGGGCTGAACGTGGCAGTGCAGCATCATCTTCACAAAAGTATTGCGCTTCACGGCCCGCATCCGTAATATACGCGGCCTGCACCGACGCAATCGCGGAAATGCAGAAGCAAAACGGGCGGTTAGCTCAGCGGTAGAGCACTACCTTGACATGGTAGGGGTCACAGGTTCGAACCCTGTACCGCCCACCACGAAACCCTCGGAAGAGAGTTGTCGTGAACTGCAAAGCCCGGCCCTGGCGCCGGGTTTTTACGTAGCAAGGCCAGCCTTCGGGCGGCAAGAACACGATGGGCGGTTAGCTCAGCGGTAGAGCACTACCTTGACATGGTAGGGGTCACAGGTTCGAACCCTGTACCGCCCACCACCTGCTCCCGGCGTTGCCGGTGAAGCGGTGGAAACGATGAAAGCCGGCCCCGGGGCCGGCTTTTTTCGTTCCGGCGAGCCTGGCGTTCCCGCGAAGCTGCATCCGTGCCGGTTCATTGGCATGAAATCAGTGGGTAATGCTGATCGAACGCTGGATGCGCCACTGGCCGTCGACGCGTTCCCACAGCTGCGCCACACCTACCCGGACCAGTGCCGGATGAGGGCTGGCGCCAGTGTCGTCTGGCGATTGCTGGCTGCCCAGCCGCAGCACGCGGTCCTGGCGCAGGTGATAGAGCTGAAGGGGCTGCGCTTCATGTATGGCCTGCCGATCCTCGGTGCGCAGGATCTGGCTGCGCAGGGCATCCTCGGTGGGCCCGCAGCCGTCGCCGAACAGGCTGGAGAACAGCAGGATCAGGGCAAGCATCGGCATGGCACGGTGCTCCAGCGGGAAAGTGCGTGCAGGCTGGCAGGGTCGGCCGGGCATCGCAGCCGGCCTGCGACGAAGGCGGGAATTGGGCCGCCAAAGGCAGGCAGATGGCGATGAATCCGGGCCGCGCAGGCGTAGACTCGGCGCTGCTGCGCAAACGCGCCATTACTGCAAGGAGCTGCCGCATGAGTGATCACGTCCCGGTGTCCAGGCCCAACCCGCTCCTGGAACGCCTGTTCGGCGGCAACATGCTGGAAGGCACGTTCAAGGCAGTGATCTGGGTCGCAATCCTCAGCGCGCTGCTGGCGTGGACCACGCTGCGCTGAATGACGCTGCCGCGCCAGGCCTGCCGGGTGGCGGGTCCTGCTGACCCGATCACTCCCGCTGCCGCCGGTGCGGCGGCAGTGCCTGTGCGGGTGCTGTCAGGCGCTGAAGGCCTGGCGCAGGCTGCGCAGGGTGGCCTGGCGATGTTCCCTGGCCGTTGGCTCGCCCATTTCCAGCTCCTGCAGGCGCAGTCCGACCAGAGTCATCGCCAACGCATAGCCGCGTGCCGCGTCGGCAACGCGTGACAGGCTCACTGCACGGCGGGCCAGTGCATTCACATGTTCAAGGTCGGGCATCAGTCCCAGATAGGCGCGTTCTGCGCTGTCCAGGTCCGGTGCACGCAGGATCGCGTGGGCTTCTGCGGTGGGGGAGACGGAGGCCATGGGGGTCCTTGTCAGGGGCAGCGACAGCATCGTTCGGCCACATTGCGGGTGATGGCTGCGCATGCTGAAGGGGCAACATTGTCAGAACATTGCGCCTGCAACCGCTGGCATGCATGGGCGCAAAACCATGGCCCCAGGCACTATGATCGGCAGCGTTTCCGGTAGACGAGTTCCTGATGCGCATCCTCCTGGTCGAAGACGATCCTGATCTGTCCCGCGCCCTGCAATCGGGCCTGGAGCGGCAGGGCGTGGTCGCCGATGTGGTCGGCAGCCTGGCCGAGGCCGCGCTCGCGTTGCGCGAACCGGTGCACCAGCTGCTGCTGCTCGATCGCCAGCTGCCCGATGGCGATGGTGCTGGATTCGTCGCGTCGGCGCGTGCGCTGCGGCCGAACCTGGCGGTGATCATGCTCACCGCCAAGGGCACGCTGTCGGACAAGGTCGAAGGCCTGGACGTCGGTGCCGATGACTATCTGGTCAAGCCGGTGGCGATCGAGGAGCTGATGGCACGCATCCGCGCGGTATCGCGCAGGCCTTCGGCGATGGTGACGCCGAGCCTGCGGCTGGGGCGGCTCGAGTTCGATTTCGAATCGCTGCAGGCACAGGTGGAGGGCCAGCCCTTGGCATTGCCACGTCGGCAGGTGCTGGTGCTGCAGGCGTTGGCGATGCGGCAGGGCCGCACGGTGACCCGCAGTGCCCTGGAGGCTGCAGTGTACGGGTTCGATGATGAGATCCAGTCCAATGCGCTCGATGCGCATATCTCCAAGCTGCGCAAAGCGCTGCAGCAGGCCGGGGCGGGGGTGGAGATCCACGTGATCCGGGGCGTCGGCTACCTGCTGGCGGAGGCCTGAGATGGCCCGTCCGATCCGTTCGATCACCCTTGGCTTGGCTTGGCGCCTGTTCCTGGCACAGGCCTTCACCGTACTGTTCGCGGTGGTCGCGTTGATCCTGACCTGGGGTGACAAGGACTCCTGGGGCATGGACATGTTCGTTGCCGAGGCGGTGGCCAAGGCGGTGCACAGCGAAGGTGGCCGCCTGGTGCTGGACCAGGCGCGCTGGGACAAGCTCGATGCCAACGCCGGTGGAAATCTCTGGTTCGCCGCGGTGGATGACAAGGGCATGTGGCTGGAGCGCGGCACCATCCCAGCGATCCACGCGCCGATGCTCGCGCGGCTGCCGACCGTGGGCGCCACGGAACTGGGCTCGCTGGTGCCCCCTTACCTGGACGTGGCGCGGGTGATGATCCGCAACGAGGACGGGCGCCGCATCACCGTGATGGTCGGTGGCGCACCCAAGGGCGGGCTGCTGGATGGCGCGCTGATGGTGCTGCGCCTGATCGGCCTGTGGTTCTTCCTGCCACTGATCGTGGTCACCCTGCTGGTGATGCCGACCGTGATCCACCGTGCAATGCGCGGCGTGCGCCGTTCTGCGCAGCAGGCCAAGGAACTGGATATCGGCCAGCCCGGTGCGCGGCTGGATGCGCGGCTGGTCTCCACGGAAGTGGCGCCGCTGGTGGAAGCGTTCAACGATGCTATCGACAAGGTGCAGCAGGGCTACGCCGCGCGCGACAAGTTCCTCGCCGACGCGGCGCACGAGCTGCGCGTGCCGATCGCCGTGGTGCAGGCGCGCCTGGCGCAGCTGCCACAGGGTGAGCTGAAATCGCAGTTGCTGACCGACGTGGCGCGGCTGGGCAATGTTGCCGAGCACCTGCTCGATCTGCAGCGCCTTGACCGCAATGTCGGCGCATTGCAGCGGCTGGACCTGGCGCTGCTGGTGCGTGAGGCCGCCGCGGACCTGGCGCCGTTGGTGGTCGGCGCCGGCTATGGATTCGAAGTGGACGCGCCGGAATCGCCGGTGTGGATCCACGGCGACAGTCTGGCGCTGGGGCGGGTGATTGCCAACCTGGTGCACAACGCGATCGTGCATGGTGGTGGCCGTGGCACCATCTGCGTGCGGTTGGATGCGCGTGGCTTGCTGGAAGTCAGCGATCAGGGCGCGGGCATTCCAGTGGGCGACCGCGAGGCGATCTTCGAGCCGTTCCATCGCCTGCGCGCGGCGGGCAGCGGCAGTGGCCTGGGCCTGCATCTGGTGAAGGAGATCGTGCAGCACCACGGTGGCTCGGTCAGTGTCGGTGAGGCTGCGGGGGGCGGCGCAAGCTTCCGGGTCAATTTCCATCGCGGCAGCGTCCGGCGCTGACGCGTTTGCGGGGCAAGTCCCGATAGGCAACCTGCCGCCGGTAGCGGCAGGCTGGACCCATGGCCGTCGAGCGTTCCCCGTCTCCCTTGCTGGGCAGTGGCGCCGCTGCGGCGCTGACACTGGGGGCGCTGGCCTGCGTGCAGCTGCCACAGCTGCCGCCGCTGTGGGGCTGCATGGTGATGATCGTGCTTGGCATGGCAGGGTGGGGCCTGCGTTGGCGGGGGCGCCTGCCCGCGGTCGTGCTGCTGGGCGCCGGATGGACGGCGATGCACGGACACTGGGCAATGCAGGAACAGCTGCCGCCAGGCCAGCCAGCACGGGATGTGGTGGTCAGTGGACGGGTCATCGATCTGCCGGACCATGGAGCCGCGCACACCCGCTTCCTGCTGCAGGTCAGCGAGAGCAGCGAACTGCCATCGCTGCGCGGCAAGCGCCTGCAGGTCACCTGGAACGATGCCTGGCGTGCCGCTGACGCCACCGACGCCGGGCGTGGGCGCCATCAGGTCCTGGCCGGCGCGCAGTGGCATCTGGCCCTGCGCGTGCGGGCGCCGCGTTCGCGGATCAATCCCGGTGGTTTCGACGGTGAACGCCATGCGCTGCTGCGCGGCGTGTCCGGCAACGGCACGGTTCGGGCGCCGACCAGCGCGCGTGAGCTTCAGGCCGCGCATGGCCTGCCGGCGTGGCGTGAACGCACCAGCGCTGCCATCGCCGCGCAGGTGGCCCATCCAGCTGCGCGCTTCGTGCAGGCGCTTGCCCTGGGCGATACACGTGGCCTGTCCGACGCCGATTGGGATCAGTTGCGGGCGCTGGGCCTGACCCATCTGGTGGCCATTTCCGGGTTCCATGTCGGGGTGGTGGCGGGACTGGGGGCGTTGCTGTGCCGAGGGCTGTGGTGGCTGTGCCCGCTGCTGGGCCGGCATTGGCCACGCCCCCAGGCGGCGGCCTGCGCCGCGGCCCTGTCCGCAGCGGGCTATGCGGTGCTGGCCGGCGGTGAATTGCCGACCGTGCGCACCGCACTGATGATCGGGCTGGTGGCGCTGGCGCGTAGTGGGCGGCGCCCACTGGGTCTCGTGCAGGGGCTTTCACTGGCGGCGCTGGCGCTGCTGCTGCCGGCGCCCCTGTCAGTGCTGTCCGCGGGCTTCTGGCTCAGCTTCGGCGGCGTCCTGTGGCTGGTCTGGTGCCTGCCGCAGGGACGTCCGCGAGGCGTGGTCGCCAACCTGCGCGGGTTCCTAGCCGCACAAGGGGTGGCCAGCGTCGGCCTGTTGCCGCTGGGCATCGCCTTGTTCGGCGGCACCGCCTGGCTGGGGCCGCTGGTGAACCTGCCGGTCATCCCGTGGTGGACATTGCTGGTGGTGCCCTTGTCGCTGCTGGGCACCGCCCTGCAGGTGCTGCATGACGGCGCCGGATGCTGGGCGTGGCGTGCAGCGGCGTGGTTGTTCGAAATCAGCTGGCAGGCCCTGCAGCCACTGGCGGCGCATCCACAGGCGATGTGGTGGTTGGCCGAGGCACCGGCCTGGGCAGTGCCGGCGGCGCTGCTGGGCGTGTTCTGGTGGCTGCTGCCACGCGGTGCCGGGGGCTGGCTGGCTGGCCTCCTGCTGTGCCTGCCGCTGCTGTGGCCATTGCGCGAGCGGCCGGCCGAGGGGGAGCTGGAGCTGCTGGTGCACGACGTCGGGCAGGGCACGGCGGTGTTGCTGCGTACCGCGCGGCATGCGCTCTGGTACGACGTGGGACCGCCGATCGGGGGTGAGGGCAGTGAGCGGGTCCTGGTTCCGTCATTGCGGGCGCTGGGGCAGGCACGGCCCGACCGCGTGCTGATCAGTCACGACGATCTCGATCATGCCGGCAACCTGCCGAGCCTGCGCCTTCAGTTGCCGGAGCTGCCCCTGTTGGCGCCGCCGGGCAGCGCGATCGCCGGGGCCGGGCGCTGCCAGCGCGGCCTGCGCTGGCACTGGGACGGCGTCGACTTCCAGGTGCTGCACCCGGATGCCGGCAGCCAGCGGGCTGAAAACGAGGACAGCTGCGTGCTGCGCGTGGCCAGCGCGCATGGTGGGGTCCTGTTGCCCGGGGACATCGGCCGCCCGGCCGAACAGGCGCTGCTGCGGGCGTCTCCGGCGGCGCTGAAGGCGGATGTGGTGCTGGTGCCGCACCATGGCAGCGGCGGCAGCTCCAGCGCGCCCTGGGTGGCGGCGGTGTCAGCCCGGCTGGCGCTGGTTTCGGCCGGGCACCAGAACCGCTTCGGCCACCCGCGCCGGGACGTGGTCCGGCGCTGGCAGGCGCAGGGAGCCGAGGTGGTGTCCACTGCGGAGTCCGGGGCGATCCGCGTATGGCTTGGCGCACAAGGGCTGCAGCTGCGTGAACAGCGTATCCATGCATCCCGGTGGTGGGATGCCGCTGGGCGGGCGCGGTCGGCTGTTATCCTATCGCCGATCAAACAAGCGGCCGTTGGGCCGGAGGGTTGAAACGTGTGGGAACTGGTCAAGGCCGGTGGCTGGCCGATGGTGCCGCTGCTGCTGTTGGGCGTACTGGCTTTGGCGATCATCCTGGAGCGTTTCTGGTCCCTGCGGCGGACTGAAGTGCTGCCGCCCGGCCTCGGCCAGGAAGTGCGCAACTGGGCCGCACGCGGCAAGCTTGACCCGGCGCACCTGCAGACCCTGCGTGCCAACTCGCCGCTGGGGGCATTGCTGGCGGCCGCGCTGGAAGCGCGCAATCGTCCGCGCGACCAGATCCGCGAGCGCATCGAGGACACCGGCCGCCACCTGGTGCACCGCATGGAACGTTTCCTCAACGCGCTGGGCACCATTGCCTCGGCCGGCCCGCTGCTGGGCCTGCTGGGCACCGTGATCGGCATGATCCAGATGTTCCTGGGCATCCTCGACCATGGGGTGGGCGACGTGAACCAGCTGGCCGGCGGTATCGGCAAGGCGCTGGTGTGCACCGCCACGGGCATGATCGTGGCCATTCCGGCACTGATGTTCCATCGCTACTTCAAGGGCCGCATCCACGGCTACGTGGTGGAAATGGAGCAGGAAGCCAGTGCCCTGCTGGACACGCTCGACGGTCGCCCCGGGGTGATGAACCCGGTCGCGCCGGCGCGACCGGCCAACGCCGCTGCGGCGAAGGCCTGATCGATGCGTATCGGCAATGACCGCTCCCAGGATGAACCGCATATCGATCTGGTCCCGCTGATCGACGTCATCCTGGTGCTGATCATCTTCTTCGTGGTCACCACCACTTTCGATGCGCGCTCGACGCTGCAGGTGCAGCTGCCTACCGCCAGCCAGCAGCCCAACAACGAGCCGCCGCGTTCGCTCAGCGTGCTGATCAACGCCGAAGGCCGCTATTTCATCAATGACCAGGAAGTGCTGCGCAGCGACGTCGAGTCGGTCAAGCAGACCATCGCGTCCGTGGCCGGCAGTGACCGTAGCCAGCCCGTGCTGCTGCGCGCCGACGCACGCACTCCCTACCAGGCCGTGGTGACCGCGCAGGACGCGCTCGGTCAACTCGGTTTCCGTCGTATCGCCATTGCAACTGCGCCAGAGGTGCGTCCATGAGTTCCCATCACGCGCCGGTGTGGCCGATCTACAAACGTCTGCTGGGCTACACCCGCACCTACTGGGTGTTCATGGTGGGCGCGGTCATCGCCATGGTGGTCGAGGCCCTGGCCGGCTACCACTTCACCAAGCTGATGGAGCCGCTGGTCAACGAAGGTTTCGTCGACCCGCAGCCGCGCGCGGCCGTGGTGCTGCCGCTGACCATCCTCGGCCTGTTCCTGATGCGCAGCGTGGCCACCTGGGTCAGTGATTACACGCTGGCCAAGACCGGTCGCAGCGTGGTCCGCGACCTGCGTGAGCAGGTGCTGCAGAAGTACCTGCACCTGCCGTCGTCGCACTTCGATACCGAAGCGACGCCGGTGATGGTCAGCCGCCTGAACTTCGATACCGAGCAGGTCACCCAGGCCAGCGCCGACGCGCTGAAGACCGTGGTGGCCGACACCCTCACCATCATCGCGATGCTGGCGGTGATGCTGCAGATGAGTGTCAAGGTCACCCTGGCGATGCTGCTGGTGGTGCCGCTGATCGGTGGCATCGTGTCCTACGTGGGCAAGCGCTACCGGCGCATCAGCCGTGGCATCCAGGACGGCATGGGCACCATGGCGCAGACTGCCGAGCAGTCGCTGGCCGCGCAGCAGGAAGTGAAGGTGCACGGCACCCAGCAGCATGAGATCTCGCGCTACTCGCGCCTGGCCAACCGCATGCTGGCGCTGAACATGAAGGTCGAGGTCACCCGCGCCGCCGCCTCCAGCGTGGTGCAGTTCCTGGCTGCACTGGCGCTGGCGGTGATCGTCTGGGTGTCGACCCGCGAAGCCCTGGCGGGCCGGCTCAATGCCGGCCAGTTCATGGGCCTGATGACATCGATGATGGCCATCATTCCATCGCTGCGCCGTCTGACCAGCGTACAGACGTCGATTTCGCGCGGTGTGTCCGCTGCCGAGCGCCTGTTCGGCATCCTCGACATGCCAGTGGAGCGCGACCAGGGGCAGCGACGCGTGCAGCGCGTGCGGGGCGAACTGGCGTTCGACCACGTCATGCTGCGTTACCGCGAGGACAGCGGCATCGCCCTGGACGACATCAGCTTCGTTGCCAGGCCAGGCACGGTGACGGCCATTGTTGGCCGTTCCGGCAGTGGCAAGACCAGCCTGATCCGGCTGGTGCCACGCTTCTACGAGCCCAGCGGCGGTGTCATCACCCTCGACGGCGTGGCACTGGACGACTACCCGCTGGCCGACCTGCGCCGGCAGGTGGCAATGGTCGGGCAGAAGGTCATGCTGTTCGATGACACCATCGCCGCCAACATCGCCTATGGCATGGAAGCGACCGACGAGCAGATCCGCGCGGCGGCCGAGGCCGCCAACGCGTGGGAGTTCATCGCACGCATGCCGCAGCAGCTGCAGACCCCGGTGGGCGAGAACGGCGCGCTGCTGTCCGGTGGCCAGCGCCAGCGCCTGGCCATTGCCCGCGCGATCCTGCGCGACGCCCCGATCCTGATCCTCGACGAAGCCACTGCGGCGCTGGACAACGAATCCGAGCGCCTGGTGCAGGACGCGCTGCAGCGCCTGATGCCCGAACGCACCACGCTGGTCATCGCGCACCGGCTGTCGACCATCGAGCATGCCGACCAGGTACTGGTCATGGATCACGGCCGCATCGTTGAACGCGGCACGCACAAGGAGCTGCTCGAACTGGGCGGCCTGTACCAGCATCTGCACAGCATGCAGTTCCGCGAAAGGCAGGACTGATGGCCGGCAAGGGCACCCAGACCCCGCCGTACTGGTATGACGGCACCCCCGTTCCGTGGGCGATGCGCCTGCTGGCGCCGCTGTACGCAGGTGTCACCGCACTGCGCCGGCGCGCCTATCGGCGTGGCTGGCGCAAGCGCCACTCGCTGCCGGTGCCGGTCATCGTGGTCGGCAACATCACCGCCGGTGGTACCGGCAAGACGCCGCTGACGATTGCCCTGGTCGAACGCCTGCGTGCGGCCGGCTGGAAGCCGGGCGTGGCCAGCCGCGGCTATGGTCGCGAAGACGCCGACAAGCCGCTGTGGGTGCAGGCCGACACGCCAACCGCGAAAGGCGGTGACGAGCCGGTGCTGATCGCCTGGAAGACCGGCGTGCCGGTGCGCGTGGACAGTGATCGGGTTGCTGCGGGCAAGGCGCTGATCGAGGCCGGCTGCGATGTGATCGTCTGCGACGACGGTTTGCAGCACTACCGGCTGGCGCGCGACATCGAGATCGAAGTGGTCGATGCCCAGCGTCGCTATGGCAATGGCCGGATGATTCCGGCCGGGCCGTTGCGCGAGCCGGTCAGCCGCGCCAGCGAGTGCGATTTCCGCGTGGTCAACCTCGGCCAGGCCGATGAGGGGACCGCGGCACAGGCCTGTGGCTTCGGTCAGTGGCCAATGGCCCTGCACATCGACAGTGCGCAGCCGCTGGCCGGTGGCCGCGCGCGCCCGCTGGCGTACTTCAAGGGCCAGCGCGTGCACGCGGTGGCCGGCATCGCCCATCCACAGCGCTTCTTCGACATGCTGCGCGCGCGCGGGATCGGCGTGGTGCCGCATGCATTCGCCGACCACCAGGCCTACCAGCCGCAGGACTTGTCCTTCGGCAGCCAGCTGCCGGTACTGATGACCGAAAAGGATGCGGTGAAATGCCGGGCGTTCGGCAACGACTGGCACTACGCGGTTCCGCTGCGCGCCGAGTTGCCCGCCGCGTTCTGGGTGGCGCTGACCGATCGCCTGGACAAGCTGCGACCGAACTGAGCGGCGCCGCGGCGCTTGCATTCACGCGCCGCTGGCCGCATTCCCGTTGTAACGAGCCTGCCGAGAACCGCCCGCATGACCGAATTCGTCGTCGCCATTCCGGCCCGCTTTGCCGCCTCGCGGCTGCCGGGCAAGCCGTTGCGCCCGCTGGGCGGTGAGCCGCTGGTGCTGCATGTGGCGCGCCGCGCGCTGCAGGCCGGTGCCCGCGAGGTCTGGGTGGCGACCGACGACCAACGCATTTCCGATGCACTGTCCGGGTTGGCCGAGGTGAAGGTGGCGATGACCGCGACCACGCATGCCTCGGGCACCGATCGCCTGGCCGAGTGCGCACGCATTGCCGGCTGGGCCGATGACACGGTGGTGGTCAACCTGCAGGGCGACGAACCGTTCGCGCCGGCGACCGGCATCCGCGCGGTGGCAGATGCGTTGGTCGCTGGCACTGCGCCGATGTCGACTCTTGCCACGACCGTCGAGGACGCACACACCCTGTTCGACGCGAACGTCGTGAAGCTGGTGAGCAACGTGCGCAACGAGGCGATGTACTTCAGCCGCGCGCCGATCGCCTGGCACCGCGACGGCTTCGCACGCAGCCGCGACACGTTGCCGGCCGGTCACCACTGGCTGCGCCACATCGGCATCTATGGCTATCGCGCCGGCTTCCTGCAGCAGTTCGCGGCGATGCCGCCGGGCCAGCTGGAGCAGGTCGAATCGCTGGAGCAGCTGCGCGTGCTGGAAGCGGGCTACCCGATCAGCGTGGCGATCTCGCCCGAGCCGTTCCCGCCGGGCATCGATACGCCCGAGGACCTGGAGCGCGCCGAAGCGTTGCTGCAGACGATGGCCGCGCGATGAAGTTGCTGGTCGTCTGCCTCGGCAACATCTGCCGTTCGCCGATGGCCGAAGGGGCGCTGCGCGCACGCCTGGATGCCTCGCCGCTGGCCGGGCGGGTGCAGGTCGATTCGGCCGGCACGGGCGACTGGCACGTGGGCGAGCCGCCGGACCGCCGCGCGATCGCCTGCGCGGCCGGACACGGCGTGGACATCGGCGGCCTGCGCGCACGTCAGCTGCAGGCCGTGGATTTCGACCGTTTCGACTGGATCCTGTGTGCCGACGAGACCAACCTGCGTGATGCCGGGCGCCTGGCGTCGGCGGCCCAGCGTGAACGGCTGGCGTTGTACCTGCCCTGGTCCGGCGGGCAGGGGCGGGTAGCCATCCCTGACCCCTACACCGGCGGCAGCGATCATTTCGAACAGGTCTGGTCGCTGGTCGACGATGCTGCAAAACGTGCGGTGGCACGACTGTTGCATGACGCCGACTCCGGCATAATCAGGTCATGAACGTCCAGCCCGTCCCGGACCTGCCCGAATTCGCCACCTGGCTCAATGCCACCCCCTGCACCCTGACCGAACTGCGCGGCCGGCCGGTCGCGCTGCTGTTCGTCAATGCGGTCTCCGCCTGGAGTGCGCAACGCCTGGCCGAGTTCGGCCAATGGCTGTCGCGCCACCCGGGCAAGCTGCAGCCGCTGGTGCTGCAGGTGCCGCGTTTTGATTTCGAACGCGATGCCACGGCCGCACTGAAGCTGCTGCGCCGTCAGGGCCTGACCATGCCCGTGCTGCTCGATGCCGACTGGGATGGCTGGCGCCGCTTCGGCGTTACCGCCTGGCCGACCATGGTGCTGCTGGACGCACAGGGCCGCGAACAGCAACGGCTGGTCGGGCAGGGCGCGCCCGGTGAACTGGAGCGCGCCTTGAACGCGCTGTGCCAGGGTGCACCTTCGGCGCCGCCGCGCGGCGGCAGCGAACTGCATCCGGAACCGCGCCAGGCCCTGCGCTTCCCGCAGGGGCTGGCGGTCAGCACCGAACGCCTGTACATCGCCGACAGCGGCCATCACCGCATTCTCGAATGCAGCCATGGCGGACGCATCCTGCGCCAGTTCGGCCTCGGCACCGCCGATTTCATGGACGGCAACCTCGCCGAAGCGGCATTCCACCGCCCGCAGGCGCTGGTGCTGGAGCGCGATTCGCTGTACGTCGCCGACACCGGCAACCACGCGGTGCGCCGTATCAACCTGCTGACCGGCATCGTCGACACGTTGTGCGGCAACGGGCGACCCGGTGCGCCGGTGGAAGGCCCGGTCGCGCAGGCGCGGCAGGTCTCGCTGGACCATCCGATTGGCCTGGCCATCGCCGACAACCAGCTGCACATCGCGATGGCCGGCGACAACCGCATCTGGAGCTACCACCTGGGCCAGCGCAGCCTGCAATGGCGCGCCGGCAGTGGTTCCATCGACGAGCGTGATGGCAGTGGCCATCTGGCTGCCTTCGCGCAACCGACCGCGCTGGCCGTGGTGCAGCAGGTGCTGTACGTCGCCGATGCGTTGGGATCCTCGATCCGTGCATTGCAACTGCGTGGTGACCTGGTGCAGACCCTGGTCGGGCAGGGGCCGTGGCGCTTCGGCAGTGAAGATGGCCCGCGCGCGCAGGCCAGCCTGCAGTTCCCGCAGGCGATCGCACTGGGCGCGGACGCCCCGCTGCTGTGGATCGCCGACACCGGCAACGGTCGCCTGCGCACGTTGCGCCTGGGCGGTGGCGAACTGACCACCCAGCCGCTGCCGCGCCGCCTGCATGGCCCGGCTGGACTGGCGGTGGGCGCAGGCGCGGTGTGGATTGCCGAGACCGACGCCCATGCCGTGCTGCGATTCGACCCCGACAGCGGCGTGCTCAGCGAAGTGCCGATCAGCGAATGACCGACGTTCCCGCCCCGGCCTTCGACGGCAAGGCTTTCGCGGCCCAGCTCAGCACTGCCCCCGGCGTGTACCGCATGTACGCGGCCGACGACACCCTGCTGTACGTGGGCAAGGCGCGCGCGCTGCGCAACCGGGTCGGCAGCTATTTCAATGGCAGCCCGAAGAACGCGCGGATCATGTCGATGATCTCGCAGATCACGCGCATGGACGTGACCGTGACGCGCTCGGAAGCCGAGGCGTTGCTGCTGGAAAACCAGTTGATCAAGTCGCTGTCGCCGCGTTACAACGTCTCGCTGCGCGACGACAAGACCTACCCGCATGTGCTGCTGACCCGCGAGGACTGGCCGCGCATCGCCCTGCATCGTGGCCCGCGCGCCATTCCCGGCCGCTATTTCGGGCCATATCCCGGCGTTACGGCAGTGCGCGAAACGCTGAACCTGATGCACAAGCTGTTCAAGCTGCGCAGCTGCGAAGACAGTGTGTTCCGCAACCGCTCGCGGCCGTGCCTGCAGTACCAGATCGGCCGCTGCAGCGCGCCCTGCGTGGAGCTGGTACCGGCGCCGGACTACGCCGAGTCGGTGCGCCGCGCTGCGCTGTTCCTGGAAGGCAAGAGCGACGAACTGACCCGCGAGCTGGGCGAGCAGATGCAGGCCGCCAGCGAGGCGCTGGAGTTCGAGCAGGCCGCGCGCCTGCGCGACCTGATCTCCTCGCTGCGCAGCATGCAGACGCGCCAGTACGTGGACGGCCGCGCCGCCGACCTGGACGTGCTGGCGGTGGCCATGCAGGGTTCGCAGGCCTGCGTGCTGCTGCTGGCTTTCCGCGATGGCCGCAACCTCGGCACCCGCCCGTTCTTCCCGCGTACCAACGGCGAGGAGAGTCCGGAGGAAGTGCTGGCCGCGTTCGTCTCGCAGTACTACATCGAATTCGAGCCGCCGCGCGAGATCCTGCTGGATCGCGAGATTCCCGATGCCGACCTGCTGGTCGCGGCGCTGTCGGCCTCGGCCGAGCGCAAGGTGCAGCTGAAGTGGAACGTGCGCGGCGAGCGCGCCGGCTACGTGGAGCTGGCCAGCCGCAACGCGCAGCTCACCCTGGCCACTGAACTCAACAGCCGCAATGCGCAGCATGCGCGCAGCGATGCACTGCGCGAGATGCTGGGCCTGGCCGAGCCGGTCAAGCGGGTCGAGTGCTTCGATATCAGCCATACGCTGGGCGAGGCCACTGTGGCCTCGTGCGTGGTGTTCGACGCCGCCGGTCCGGTACGCGCGCAGTACCGCCGCTTCAACATCAGCGGCATCGAGCCGGGCGACGACTACGCCGCCATGCGCCAGGCCATCGACCGCCGTTTCCGCCGTGCGGTGGAAGAGCAGGGCGTGCTGCCGGACGTGCTGCTGATCGACGGCGGCGCCGGGCAGCTGGCGCAGGCGCAGGCCGCACTGGCCGACCTGGGCGTGGAAGGTGTGCTGCTGGTGGGCGTGGCCAAGGGCGTGGAGCGCCGCGCCGGGCATGAAGCGCTGGTGATGCCCGACGGCCGCGAGCTGCGCCCCGGCGCCGCTAACCCGGCGCTGCAGTTCATCCAGCAGGTGCGCGACGAGGCGCACCGCTTCGCCATCACCGGCCACCGCGGCCGCCGGCAGAAGGCGCGGATGACCAGCAAGCTGGAGGACATCCCCGGCATCGGGCCGCGCCGCCGCGCCAGCCTGCTCAAGCATTTCGGCGGCCTGGTGGGCCTGAAAGCCGCTGGCGAAGCGGAAATCGCCAAGGTGGAAGGCATCAATGACGCCCTCGCGGCACGTATCTACGCTAACCTGCACGGGTTGGCCACGCCTGATGCGGCCGAGTAGAGAGAGAAGCACGCAAGCATGAAGTTGACCCTGCCCACCTGGCTGACGCTGTTGCGGATCGTGATGATCCCGGTGCTGGTGCTGGTGTTCTACCTGCCCTACACCTGGACCAACTTCGCTTCGGCGGCGATCTTCGGCCTGGCCGCGATCACCGACTGGCTCGATGGCTGGATCGCACGCCGTTACCAGCTGGAGTCGGCCTTCGGCGCCTTCCTCGACCCGGTCGCGGACAAGCTGATGGTGGCAGTGGCACTGTTCCTGATCGTGCAGGGCCATCCGACGCCGTGGATGGCGTTCTGGGCGGCGGTCATCGTCGGCCGTGAGATCGCGGTGTCGGCGCTGCGCGAATGGATGGCCGAGCTGGGCCAGCGTGCCAAGGTGCGTGTGGCGATGATTGGCAAGGTCAAGACCACCGCGCAGATGGTCGCACTGCTGTGCCTGCTGTATTCGGTGGCCCCGAACGTGCCGGTGGAAGACATCTGGATGGGCTGGCCGGTGTTCCATATCGGCGACTGGACCCTGGCCATTGCCGCGGTGCTGACCCTGTGGTCGGGCCTGCAGTACCTGCACGCTGCCTGGCCGAGCCTGCGCGATGACGAGCGTGCCGCGCGCGAGCGTGCACGGCAGAAGAAGCTGGGCAACTGAGCCCCGGGGTCTGAGCCCCGGGGTCGGACCCCTTTCCGAAGGAAAGGGCTCTGACCCCATCGATGCGCCTATCCACGCATGGCGTGGATCTACTGGAAATGCCGCATCCACGGAGGGGGCGGATCCATCAGTTTGCCGAGACGCCGTAGTAGATCCACGCCATGCGTGGATACGCGGTGCCAGGTGCCTCGGTAGCCCCTCAAAAAGCGCTTGACGCCATTTCCAGAACAGGTAGAATTTCGCCTCCCAAGCGGGAATAGCTCAGTTGGTAGAGCGCAACCTTGCCAAGGTTGAGGTCGCGAGTTCGAGTCTCGTTTCCCGCTCCAGATTCAAGAAAAACGCTCCCGCAAAGGGGCGTTTTTCGTTATGCGCGGCGGTACCCGCGCAGATCAATCATTGTCCTGCGCCGTCGCGCGCCAACGCATGCCACCTGGCGGTCCGCGAACCACTCCTGCACATCACCGGCGAAACTCGCCGGGCGTCCCTTGCCCTGCACGCCCTCGGCAATCGAGGGCAGCTTGGAACGTGCCAGTTCTTCGCGCATGGCCTTCTGCGCATTGATCATCACCGCGTGGATGACGCACACACCGCGGTTGGCCCAGCGGGTGGGGCACCATCAAACAGCGCGCAGCGCCCACAGGGAGTTGGGTGTGTCCTGGCGTCTGGGCTCGGGCGTCGCTCGCGTGGATGCGGAGGGCGTGACGTTGGAAAACGGAGAACGCATCGACGCCGCCACCGTTGTCTGGACGGCCGGTGCACGTGCCAGTGCGTTGACTGCTCAGATTCCTGGCTAGCACGATGCGGTGGGTCGCCTGCATGTGGATCGCACTCTCAAGGCGAAGAGTGTCGACGCGGTGTTCGCCACCGGGGACTGCGCGCATGCCGCCACCGATGACGAGGGCAACGTGGCGATGATGTCCTGCCAGCACGCGATGAACCTGGGGCGCTCCGCCGGACACAACGCCGCGGCTGACCTGACCGGGGAAGCGATGATTCCGTATGCGCAGCCCAAGTACGTGACCTGCCTGGACCTGGGGCCGTGGGGTGCTGTCTACACCGAGGGCTGGGATCGCTAGGTAACGCTGTCCGGCGCTGAAGCCAAGGCGCTCAGGACCCGGATCAACACCGAATGGATCTATCCGCCCACGGGTGAGCGTGCGGAGATCCTGGCGTCTGCAGATTCGCTGCGGATTGTGGTGGCCTGACGGCGCAAAGAAGTCCTGCAAGCAACGTTCTCGGACGGGGGCGTTGCTTCTGCCCGATAGTGGATGCTGTGATCTTTCTCCACCTGGGATCTCGACATGGTCATCGTTGGCGTCAGCTTTGCGGACGGCACCTACCTGTTGGTCGTCGGACAAAACGGTTGTGCCTGGATGCAAGGTGGACGTCGGTGGCGAGTGAACAACGCAGGCAACTTTGAATGAATTGATCGTAGTGCTCGACAGCTGCGCAGAATGTCGCAAATGGTCAGCTGACATGGCAGAGACCTCGGCGTTGTGCGATATCCAGAGCATCGGTAGCGCTTTCGCAAGCGACCTCTCTCTCACAGTGAGTTCAGCCGGGCTTGCCCCTTGGTACAGTTGCCATTGCTGACGTGATGGGCAAGGAAGAACCAAGAAAGTACGAGTTGATGGAGAAGCTGTGTTGGTGGGCCCCTTGCGCTCAGCTACTTTTCCATCTGCATATTGACTGCACGGCGCGATGCTCATCGCTCAATGGACGGGCGTTGGCATGCCAGCTTCATTGATATGAATGGACGCCGAAACTTTCTATTCATCTACATCCGGAGTTCCATGATGATTCGACCGTTGGTTGCCGTCGGGATGCTCGTTTTTTCTGTCAATGCGCATGCGACTCCTCTGGGATATGACAAGCAAGCCGAAGTTTCCCTTATTGATGGGCGGCCTGCGATCTGCCTTCCGAAAAAGGCCCGATCACCTTTCCCCATAGGCTGGGCAACGCTGTCTGAAGCCAGTGATCAGAACGATGGGGTCTGGAGCATTGAACTGAAGGATGGTGCTGCACCATTGATGCTGAAACCCGGTGACTGCTTCTCATATGGGCGTGTGCCCAGCTCATACGCTGTCGAACCCTTGAGAGGAAGGGAGAGAGTGTTGGAACTGCGGCCAGGCTTGGCGTATGTGTTCAGGCTGAATTCTTCTGTGCACTCAGCAGAGGCCTATTCGGTGTTGTTCTGCACTGGCCGGAAGCAGACGGAAGGTCGCGAAATTGAATCCATCAAGAAGGTAGACGACAGGACGAGGCGGTCCTCATGCTGATTCATAAGGTCGGAGTCTGATGCGGCGGTCCTTTCGTAGCGCGCGGTGCTTCGTTGGCTGCGATGCATGGTGCGTGGATCAGCAGCGCTCCCTGACAATCCTTGTCATTTCTGATAGAGAGGAGCTTCGATCGGGTCCAGCGTAACGTGTAGGCGAACGCTCATTTCTTTAAGATTCTTACGATCAAGATTGACCTCTTTTTTCCCGTCGCAGATCAGTAACTTCCTCAACTCTTCCTTGGAAGAGCTGCTTTGATGAACGAGTTGCTTGCAGTGCTGGGTGAGTCGAAGCTCCTTGATCCCCGCATTCAGATAAGTAGCGTCTTCTGTTGCATCTCGGACATGTAGATGGAAGCGGTACTCCCCTGAATTGATTGCGCTCTTTCTAGGTTCGTTCTGGAGTGTTAGTCCGACCGCTTCCAGTGGCAGTTTGCAAGCTCCGATGGAGTAATGCACGGGGATGTTTACACGTGATGGCTTGGATTCATCCGGGCTGGATAGATGAAATGCCTTTGTGACAGATCTCGGGCCGGGGATGTTGCTCACAAAGGAAGTTACTCCGCTGCAGTTCAGATCTTTCGCATCTCGTGGTGCATAGTGTGCGACAAGAGTCATGTGCAGCTGTGCCGGCAGTTGGGCTGTCAAGTTGAATGTTCTCGAAGATGCGCGCTTGGTCGTGGAAAGTGCAATTTCCTTGCTGATGACAGCTGCCGTCCGGCATCCCGATGTGATTAATGCCATCGAAACCAATAGCAGTGAAAGGGTGGTGCGGCCGGTTGCCAAGATGAGAGGTCCTGTCGAGGCCCAATGGGTTGTGCGAAGTGACATTCGATAGTGCTGCCAGAGCGATGGAATCGCGACATTTCGTTATAGATGCTCGAAGTAGGATCAAACATGCAACTAGTTGCAGAATATGCTGAATAGGTAAGAATGAATGCATCAGGAGGGTAGGTTGCGTTTCCTGATGAGGTGATGCGCAAAGAGTCGAAGCAGAAAAGCGATCCCGAAACTGAAGACGTTTTCCCATTGGCAAATTGCATGCTTCATCCCCACTTCACCCACACTCCATCGCCCCTCCATCCGCGCTAGCGAAGCTGCATCTCCGACTCTCCACGGCGATGCCGCAATGCCTCACACTCCCTCCGCCTACGACCACGATGTGGTCATCGTCGGCGCCAGCTTCGCCGGTGCCGCCTGCGCGCTGGCCGCTGCTCAATACGGCTTGCGCGTCTGCGTGCTGGAACGCAGGACCGACCCCGGCGAGCGCCTGCACACCACCGGCATCGTGGTGAAGGAAGCGATGGAGCAGACCTGGCTGGGGCGCATGCCCGAACATCTGGTGCAGCGGGTCGCCAACGTGCGCCTCTATGCGCCGAACCTGCGCAGCGTATTGCTGGCCGCACCGGGCTATTACTTCCTCACCACCGATACGCCGAACGTGATGCGTTGGCTGGCCAGCGAACTGCGCGCGAACGGTGTCGACCTGCGCCTGCAGCAGTCCTTCACCGACGCTCGCCGCTGTGGTGACGGCTGGCAGGTCGAAGGGACAGGGCGCTGCGCCTATCTGGTCGGCGCAGATGGCGCACGCTCACGCGTTGCCCAGCGCACCGGGCTTGGCCAGGTGCGTGACAACCTCTACGGCGTCGAGCGTGAGTTCGCCGGCCTGCAGGTGACAGAGGGCGACGCGTTGCATTGCTTCGTCAGCAAGCGCTTTGCACCGGGCTACATCGGCTGGGTCGCGCAGAATCCAACCGGCCTGCAGGTCGGGCTGGCCCTGCGCCATGATCCGCGACAGGCGCGGCCGCCGGATATTGATGGTTTCCTTGAGTATGTGCGCGATGTGGTCGGCATCCCGCCATCTGCGCGTCCCTCGGCCACCCGCGCCGGCCTGGTGCCCTGCGGCCGGCCGGATGGGCCGATCACCGGCCAACGCGTGATCCTGACCGGCGACGCGGCGGGCATCGTCTCGCCGCTCTCCGCAGGGGGCATCCACTCCTCGTGGCGGCACGGCTGGGCGGTCGGCGAGGCGATGGCCCGCCATCTGCGTGGGCAGGGGCCGGATGCGGAACGGGTGGCGCGGCAGGTGGCGCCGGCGTTCCATGGCAAGCGCCTGCTGCGCTGGGCGATGGATCATCTGCAGGCCGACTGGCCGTTCAACGCACTGCTGCACACGGCGGCCACGCGGCGCATTGCCGAGCAGGTCTACTTCCACCGCCGTGGCCTGCGCACGTGACGCGCGCTTTGCCAATGTAATTCCAGAATTCTGTATTTATATAGCTGAATGCGCAAATAAAACACAAAATTCGGGAGTTAAATCAATTGAATGGAGTTGGGGTTAATTCTATAATTTTGGGTGCTAAATAGCATAGATAGGGGATCATGCACGCTATGTTGGATTTAAGCCTCAGCAAGCCCAGCGAGGTCGTCAAGCGACTCTGCGGGCGCTTGCGTACAGAACGCATGGCGTTGGGCATGACACAGTCGGATCTGGCCGGGCGTGCCGGCATTGGTACCAACACCGTGTCCAACCTGGAGGCCGGGCGCAATGTTGGCTTCGAGGCGGTGGTCCGCGTGGCGATGGTCCTTGGTCGGATCAACGAGCTCGAAGGCCTGTTCCAGCCAAAGTTGGACAGCATCGAAGACATTCGGCGCTACGAAGAGGCCGCGAACCGCCTCCGGACGAAGAGGAAGCCCCGTAATGCCTGAACAGGTGAAGGTCTTCTACGAAGGGTGGGGAGAGCGATGGCACTGGGGAACGCTGATCTCCAGCATCGCCCTGACCGGTCGCCCGCTGGTCGCGTTCGAGTACAGCAACGAGGCCCGGCGAAGGGGACTGGAACTGTCTTCGTACAAGCTGCCGCTGGCCGGCCCTCCGTTGCGGCGGGATTTTCCGGACCATCAGCTGCAACTGCCCGGGCCTGTGTATGACGCGTTGCCAGACGGCTGGGGCATGCTGCTGATGGACCGCATGTTCAGGCGCCGCGGAATCAACGCAGCACGCATTGGCCCGCTCCAGCGGCTGGCCTATGTCGGTGGCAACGCGATGGGGGCCATGACGTTTGAGCCCGTGGCGCCCGAAGGTGAGGCGCCGAAGGTCCATATACCGCTAGAGCAGCTTTCCGCGGAAGTGCAGCAGGTGCTCCACGGAGAAGGCGGTGAATTCCTGCAGACCTTGCTGCTGGTGGGTGGTTCGCCCCAAGGTGCAAGGCCCAAGGCCCTGGTCTATCGCGATCCGCGATCGGGCGCGTTCACCACGGCCGTCACGCCCGGCTTCGAAGCCTGGTTGATCAAGTTCCCGGCCAGAGAAGAGCATGCCGAGGTGTGCGCCATCGAAATGGTCTACGCCGAGTGTCTGCGCAGGTGTGGCATCGAGACCCCGGACACGCAGTACTTCAGCCTGCCCAACGGACTGGCCGCGTTCGCCAGCAAGCGCTTTGATCGCCACGATGGGTTGCGTGTGCCGATGCAGAGTCTTGCTGCATTCACGGGCGCCAACTACCAGACGGCGGGGTCGTTGGACTATGTCAACTTCCTGCGCGCGACCCGGTTGTGCACCAATGACGTGCGGCAAATGGCCGTGGCCTTCGAACGTGCGGTCTTCAACGTTGCGTTCAACAACCGGGACGATCATCCGAAAAACTTTGCCTACATCATGTCGCCAGATGGGCAATGGCGTTTGGCTCCGGCCTACGACGTGACCTTCTGCGAAGGACCCAACGGATATCACCAGATGGACGTCATGGGGGAGGCACTGGAGATTTCCCGTGCTGACCTGCTTCGCCTTGCCGAAGAGGCAGAAGTGCAGCACGGGGACGCCAGCCTGGCGATTGGCAGCATTTGCGACGTGGCCAGCCAATTCACGGAAATCGCCAACAGCATGTACTCAAACGTTATTGCTCAAGATACCTTGATCATGATCCAGGGGCGCATCAACGAGAACGTAGCTCTGTTGCGGGAAGTCCGGCGTGGCCTGCGGACCTGAGGGCCGGGTCCAAGGGCCTGAACGCCGCCCCACAATGCGGCCGAAAATTCCTGTTGACGCCGTGCAGCAATATCGACACAATAGCGCTCCTTCGACGCAGGTCGAACGAAATCTGCGGGAATAGCTCAGTTGGTAGAGCGCAACCTTGCCAAGGTTGAGGTCGCGAGTTCGAGTCTCGTTTCCCGCTCCAGATTCAAGAAGAACGCTCCCGAAAGGGGGCGTTTTTCGTTTGTCACACCGGTTGCACCACCACCGCGCCAGCGTGCCTTGCCGGGCAGGGCGCTGCACCAGGTCCGGGCATTCTGCCGGTCGAAACCGGGGCAGCGGTTGTCCTGCGGGATGTAGACGTAGGGAACGTCATCCTCGTAGGTGAAGTGGTAGTAGTAGGTGCGGTCCTTCCCATACAACCAGTAGTTCGACGAGCCGTCGTTGATCGCATACGGCTCGAAGGTGAGGATCGAGGATTCGGCGGGAATGAAGTTGCTGCGCTCCATCAGTAGCAGCAGGGCGTTCGAGACCAGTGGGGTGGTCAGGACGAGCACGATCACACCGACAGTCGCTGTCGTGATCGAGCCAATCAGCAGCCAACGGCGAGGGTGTTTCACGGTCGTGCAGCATCGAAGCAAGGAATTGCGGCAATGTGCAATACGCCGTGAAAGTCGTCCAGTGTTCCGTGCCGGGAACGCATTGAAAGCGTAGTGAAAGGCTGGGTCGGCGTTGCCTGAACCGCACGCGTGCTGTGACCTTTTTCGGACGATTTCTCCATGTTCGCTCCACAATCGCGCGGTAGCCTTCATGCTCCTTCTACACGTTGGCGGGCTGGTGGTCAGGCGTATCACTTCAGTGGCAGCGCCCAGGACAGGGCGTGGACTCTCCCTGCAGGCAGTGCTGCGCCCCGGCGCGTTGTTGGCAACCCTGGCCTTGGCGGGTTGCATGTCGGTGTCCGTCCCGGACCTGCCTGATCGCACACCCAGCGCCTGGACCCAGGTGCCGCAGGGGCTGGGTGTGGCGGTGGACGCCAGGCAGTGGTGGAAGGTGCTGGCCGACCCGGCGCTGGACGGACTGGTGGACCAGGCCATCGCAGGCAACCTTGATCTGCAGCAGGCCACGTTGCGCCTGCAGGCAGTGCGGATCGTCGCCGGCGCCTCGGATTCGCGCTTCCTGCCGGAGATCTCGGCCAGCGCCAAGCAGGTACAGGACGCCGCCGCGGTCGACACCTATTTCCATGCAGGCATCGAAGCGATCTGGGACCTGGGGCTGTTCGGCGCCGCCGAGAGCGCGCAGCTGAGCGCGCAGGCCTCGACCGGCAATGCCGAGGCGCTGCGCAATGCCGCACAGGTGGCGGTGATTGCCGACGTGGTGCGCAGCTATCTGGACCTTACCGTGGCACAGGCCCAGCAGGACCTGCTGGCCCGGCAGCAGGCTGTGGACGACCGCGGCGAACAGCTGGCGCTGGTCCGTCAGCGGCTGCGTCTGGATGAGCCGGGCGAGCTGCAACGGCTGCGCGCGCGGCAGGCGGCCACCCGTGCGGCCATCGCGCAGGCGCGGGAAAACGCCGACAACGCCGCCCGTGCGCTGGCATTGCTGCTGGGCCGCGAGCGTCCGGATCCGGCCTGGCACGCCTACCGCACCCCGCCGACGCTGGGTGCGTTCACGCTGCAGCAGGTCCCTGCGGATCTGCTGCGCCACCGCCCGCAGATTCTGCTGGCCGAATCAGAGGTGATGCAGGCAGCGGCCAGCAAGGGTTCGGCGCGCGCTGCAATGTATCCGCGGATCAGCCTTGGCGGCTCCATCCTGTACGCGTACAACCTCACCCAGAACGCCCGCTCCAATTCCGATTCGAGCCCGTCGATCGGCCCGTACATCGATATTCCGCTGTGGGACTGGGGCCAGCGTCGCGCGCGGTTCCATGCCGACGAGAAGCAACTGGACGCCGCCTTGCTCGGCTACCGCAAGGCCGTGCTGGAAGGCGTGAGCGAAGTGGAAGGTGCACTGGGTAGCCTGGCGCGCCAGGACAGCAGCATCCAATCGCTGCGTGCGGCCAATGATGCCGCCAACCAGCAGGTCAAGCGGCAGGCGCGGCAGGTGCAGCTGGGCCTGTCCAGCGAATTCGACGGGCTGGATACGCAACGCGCCGCACTCGCCTCGCAGGCCGACCTGATCGCTGCGCAGGGCGCGCGCGTGCTGGCCTTTGCATCGCTGTACCGCGCCCTCGGCGGTGCCCCGCTGCCTGCCGAGGGTGAGGGCGAACCGCAATGATCGCACTCGCGCGCAAGACCCTGGCCTATGAGTGGCGCCGTTTCCTGCCGGTGGTGCTGGCGATGTGTTTCGCCGGTGTACTGTTGATCGTGCAGGCGGCACTGGTGCTGGGCATCTTCGGTACCGCCGCGATCTACGTGAAGGCATCCTCGGCCGATCTCTGGGCCGGTTTTCCCGGCACCCAGAGCGTCAACTACGGTCATGCGATCAGCGCCGATGTGGAAAGCCACCTGCGCATGGACCCCGATGTCACCCGCGTCGAACCCTACGAGTGGGTCGACGGCGAATGGCGGTCCGGCGCGCAGGGCACCGGCAATGTGTCGGTGTACCTGTCCGGCATCTCCACCCGGGACGACGCGATGATGTTCGCGCGCATCCTGCCTGCGAACCTGCGCGCGCAGCTGCGCGAGCCGGGTGCGGTGATCGTCGACAGCGCCGATCTGGATACGCTGGGCGTGGACCTGCAGAACAACCGTGCCTGGATCAATGGCAAGGCAGTGCGCGTGGTCGCCGCACAATCGGGCCTGCGCGGCCTCGGTGGCGTCAACGTTCTGGCCTCGCTGGACACCGCGCGCGCCATCGCCGGCACTGACCCGCACGAGGGCAGCACCTATTTCGTGGCGGGCCTGCGCTCGCCGGACCTGGCCGACCGCGTGCGTGACCGCTTGGCCGCGTCGATGGGCCAGGCCACACCGGTCGAGTTCTGGACCGCGCCGGCGTTCGCCAGCCGTTCGCAGCAGTATTGGCTGTTCGATACCGGCGCAGGGATCGCCGTGTTGTTCATGGCCGTCATCGTCTGCTTCGTCGGTGCGGTGATCACCAACCAGTCGTTCGCCTCGGTGGTGGCCGGCTCGGTACGCGAGTACGCCACGCTCAATGCACTCGGTGCAGGCCGCTATGCGCTGGCGCGGGTGGTGTTCGAGCAGGCATTGCTGATCGGTGGCGTGGGCATGCTGCTGGCGGCGGCGTTCAGTACCGTGGTGCTGTTGATCGCGCAGACCCAGCGCGTGCCGGTGCAGCTGACGCCGATGGTGATCCTCGGCTGCGTGGCGCTGGTCGCGGTGATGGCCATGCTCTCCAGCATCATGGCGGTGCGCAGTGTCGTCCGCTCCGATCCATCGTTGCTGCTGCGTTGAGGACCGGCCGATGACTTCCGCACGCGCCGTCGTCCCGACCCTGCAGGCCGACGCATTGGAAAAAGGCTTCATGTCCGGTGATGTGCAGGTGCCGGTGCTGCGTGGCCTGTCGCTGGACATCTATCCTGGCGAGCTGACCCTGGTGTCGGGCCCGTCCGGCTGCGGCAAGAGCACACTGCTGTCGCTGCTGTCCGGCCTGTCCGCACCCGATGGCGGTCGCGTGCACGCGCTGGGCCAGGACGTGGGCCACATGACCCGCAGTGAAGTGGAGCGTTTCCGCCTGCACCATGTCGGGTTCGTGTTCCAGGGCTTCAACCTGTTCCCGGCACTGACTGCGTTGGAGCAGGTACAGCTGCCACTGGGCTACCGCGGCATGCGCAATCGCGAAAGCGAGCCGCTGGCCCGCAGGGCGCTGGAAGAAGTCGGCCTCAGCCACCGCAGCCACATGCGCCCGGCGCAGCTGTCCGGTGGCGAGAAACAGCGCGTGGCGGTGGCGCGTGCCTTCGCCAAGTCGCCAACGCTGATCTTCGCCGACGAACCCACCAGCGCGCTGGACGCCGAGAACGGTCAGCGCGTGATCGACATCCTGCATCGCTATGCGCGGGAGCATGGCGCGACTGTGCTGTGCGTGAGCCACGATCCGCGCCTGATCCGGCATGCCGATCGGGTGATCGCCATGGAAGACGGCATGGTCCGTGATGACCGCCGCCAGAACGAAACCGTAGAGTCCGCCCCATGACCAAGACGTCGCATCTGCTTCCCCTCAGCCTGGCCCTGTCCGCGGCACTGCTGCTCGGCGCCTGTTCCAGGGAAGCGCCCACCGTCGCATCGGCCCCCTCAGGCAAGGCGGGTACTGCCGCCGCCGGCAAGGTCGCCGTGGCACGGGGCATCATTGACATCGAAGGTGGCCTGATCGCACTGGCACCGCCGGTGGATGGCTCGATCACTGCCGCGCCGGTGAAGGAAGGCGCCACGGTGAAGAAGGGGCAGCTGCTGCTGTCGCTGGATGGCGCCCTGTTGCAGCAGGAAGTGGCAATGGCCACCGCCGATCTGGCCTTGGCCAATGACCGCCTGAAGGGCAGCCAGGCGCAGCTGCGCGAACTGGAGCGCAACGCCACCCGACTGTCCACGGGCGCCAGTGAAGGTGTGTCCTCGAACCAGCAGGCCGATGCGGCCAAACAGCAGCTGGCCGGTGTGCGTGCCGATGTCGAGGTGGCCGGTGCGCAGGTCGACCTGGCGCAGCACAAGCTGGAGCACGCGAAGCTGAGACTGCAGCAGATGTCGTTGAGCGCGCCGGAAGCCGGCACCGTGGTCGGCCAGGTGCCGGGCGTCGGTGCCTTCGTGCAGGCGGGCAAGCCGGCGATCTCGTTGCTGCCGGCGCGCCCGCTGCAGGTGCGTGCCGAGCTCAGCGCCGCCTACGCCGATGCCGTGCAGGTGGGCATGAAGGCTGCTGTCGTGCCGGACAGTGATGGTGCGGAGAACACGGGCACGTTGCCACCTGCACGCGTGGTACGCATCAGCCCGGTGTTCGCGCAGGCACGCCTGCCTGAAGATGCCGGGCGTGGCGTGGCCAAGGTGGTGGAGTGCGTGCTGGAGTTTGACGGCGAGGCCAAGGCACGCTTCGGCCAGCATGTGCGGGTGGAGTTCCGGAAGTAGGTCTCTAGCGCTGCGGCGGGGGAGTCTGTGGTGACCCGCGCCGGCAGAGCGCCCGCCACGCGCTCACCGCCGACACCACGCACAGCGCCAGCAGCAATCCCACGTCCAGCAGCAGCAACCACAGCAGGTGCATGCCTTGTACCGGCGGCTGGTGCATCGCCGACAGCATCCACGGTATCGACCACACCAGCAGCAGGGCGAAGGCGATAAGCAGGCGCAGCCACAGGCGTTTGAGCTTCCACGGGCGCACGATCAGCGCCGCCACCACCAGTTCAACCGTGCCCAGCAACGCGAACACGATGACGGTGCTGGTCGGGTAGGGCAGCTGGGCGCCTTCCAGGCGATGCAGCAGCCAGTAGTCTGGGGTGAAGCCAGCATTGACAAGTGCGGCGATCAGCGCCAACCAGGTCAGCGCGACCAGCAACCAGAACAGGCGGACGTAGCGTCTAGGCATCGGCGGTGTCCGTGCTTGGGCGGGGCAGCGTACCCCAGCCCGGACGCTCGTGACCGCATGATGTGAAGACTGTTGACGGCGTGAAGGAATTTGGACACAATAGCGCTCCTTCGACGCAGGTCGAAGAATCTGCGGGAATAGCTCAGTTGGTAGAGCGCAACCTTGCCAAGGTTGAGGTCGCGAGTTCGAGTCTCGTTTCCCGCTCCAGATTCTACAGGGCCCCGGTAGGGGCCTTGTTTTTCTCCCGCCCCGGCAAGGCGGGGCACGTTGGGCCACAAGGCTTTACGCGCAGTCAGAAAAGTGAAATCGCTGGTGTGTTTTCCGGATTTCCGGTAGCATGTCGGCTTACGCGGGAATAGCTCAGTTGGTAGAGCGCAACCTTGCCAAGGTTGAGGTCGCGAGTTCGAGTCTCGTTTCCCGCTCCATGTTCCGACAGGCCCCATCTTGGGGTTTTGTCTTGTCAGGGCTAGGTTCCTGGCGCGCAGTACGTTGGCCTCATGGCAGAGTGGCTATGCACCGGATTGCAAATCCGTTTACAGCGGTTCGATTCCGCTTGAGGCCTCCAATTGAAAAGCCCTGACTCCGGTCAGGGCTTTTTTGTTGGCTGCGATCGCTTTCCCGCTCGCGCGATCGTTGCGCGGCTGGCGGTCAGTCATGACGGAGGCGGCGGCGCTACACTTGCCTGATGAACCAGATTGACCACTTCCGCGGCGCCTTGCTCGGCCTGGCGTGCGGCGATGCCGTCGGTACCACGCTGGAGTTCAAGCCTCGTGGCAGCTTCACCCCGATCACCGACATGGTGGGCGGTGGGCCGTTCCAGCTGCAGCCGGGGCAATGGACCGACGATACCTCCATGGCGATGTGCCTGGCCGAGAGCCTGGTGCGTTGTGACACCTTCGATGTGCACGATCAGATGAACCGCTACGCCAACTGGTACCGGCATGGGTACTGGAGTGCGACCGGCGAGTGCTTCGATATCGGTATGGCAACGCGGGCTGCCATCGACCGGTTCCTGCAGGATGGCCATCCGCTGGCGGGGAGTGACGACCCGCGCAGCGCTGGCAATGGCTCGATCATGCGTTTGGCGCCGGTGGCATTGCGCTACGCCGGGACCCCCGATCTGCAGGCCATGGCCGCGTTGAGTTCGCGAACCACGCACGCTGCGCAGGAGTGCCTGGAGGCGTGCCGCTTGCTGGTGGTCGCGCTGGAGCGGGCGTTGGCAGGTGGCACCCGCGACGGGGTGCTGGATCTCAGCAATGTTCCCGTCGAGAGCGTGCGGCTGCAGCAGATCGCGGCGGGCGGCTACCGCGGTGCCGCGCGTGAGCAGATCCGTGGCAATGGCTATGTTGTCGACAGTCTGGAAGCTGCACTCTGGTGCTTTGATCGCCACGACACCTTTGAAGCCGTCGTACTCGAGGCGGCCAATCTTGGCGAGGACGCCGACACCACGGCCGCCATTGCGGGGCAGCTGGCGGGCGCATTCCATGGTGCGCGCGGAATCCCCGGGCGGTGGTTGCAGCGGCTGGCCCTGCGTGCCGAAATCCAGGCGCTGGCCGATGCGCTGCACGCCTTGAACCAGGGCAGCGACCGCGCTGCGTGAGTCGGGTTCCCTGCCTGTGAACTGCGCCGGCAGGGCGCTCCCTGCGGCCGCCATTTCCGACGCCGCGCTGCTTCACCTGCAGCCGTTCGCCGCGCCCCGGTCGCCAGTCTCAGCCGGCCACGACATGGAAAGGCGCTATGGTCGAGTTCCACGTCTCAGGGAGCCGCAATGGCGAGCAAGGACATCACGCGTCGTTCCAGCCACGGAGCGAAACGGAAATGAGCAAAGTCACGGCAGATGTGCGCTGGTTGACCTTCCGCTTGAAGAACGGGCAATCCATTGGCCCGGATCGGCTGAAGGACGGATGGGTCATCGCCTCGGAAACCGCCCGCTGCGGGGTGCGCCGCGAGCATATCGAAGGGTCGGGCCTGGTGTATGCCCTGTACGCGCCGGCCAACCTGGCCTCACCACGGCGCGCGGAAATGCGCATGCGCGAATTCCTGATGAGCTCGGGCTACACCTTCACGATGGGCACGCTGGGCGGCTGACCTGCGCGTGGGCCGCGATTGCTCAACGCTGCGCGGCCTTCAACGCCTCGATGATCTGCGCGCCGGAGAAGCCACAATGGCCTTCGCCAACGGGCGGCAGCACCTGTGGCAGCGGACGGGCGCCGGCCCGTGCGGCCGTCTGCGGATACACCGTCTGCATGCGCGGCACGATCGTCGGGTCGTAGTTGTTGAACTGGATCACCAGCGGTCGCCTCAACGCACCGCTCAATGCCAGCTCCCTGCGGACAGCGGCCTGCGCGGCAGGCACGGCGTCGACACGTTGCACGCCGGCATTGAACGCCATGTCGTCACCGAAGCCGCTGTAAGCCACACCTCTGTTGCCCACCGGCATGCCGCCACTGCGCGTGGCCAGTTCGTGCAGGACCAGTGCATGCAGGCTGATCGTGCCGGCCAGTGCATCAGCGGACACCTGCAGCCGCTGTGCCAGCAACGCGGCATGCGAGGGGCTGCGTTGCAGCGCATTGGAGATGCCCTGGTACAGTTCGCCCTGTGGCAGCGCAGCCGCGTCGCGTGAGACCAGTCCCGCAGCCGGCAGGCCTTCGGCCTTGGCAAAGAAGTAATCGAAAGCGACCAGCGTGGTCAGCATATCACTCGCGATCTGTTCGCCACTAAGATTGGCGCCGCATAGCGACACGCCACCAGCGTAGTGTTGCGGGAACCGTTCGAGGCTGGCGAGGGTCACGGCGCCGCCCATCGAAAATCCCAGCATCCAGATATGGCGCACATGCTTGAGTTCAGCCACTGCATGCCGGCGCAGGCGTTCCATGTCGGTGATCGCATCGGCCACCGCCCAGCCCTGGCTGGCATAGGCGCTCTGCGCGACGGCGTAGCCTGCCGCCAGCAGTGGCGCGGTGCCGTCATTGGCAGCCATCGGCGTAGCACGTGGCATGCCTACCGGCTCGTAGCCGTGCGCCAGCATTACCAGGTCACCGTTCCAGTCAGCCGGAACGTCCAGGCGCCACGGGGCCCTCTGCAGCTCGCCACTGAACGTGCGCGGTGATGCAGCGGGTGCGGCCATCACCTGTGTCGCAGGGAATAGCAGGGCGAGGGTGAGGGCACATCGTAGCAAGCGACACATCACGGGCATTCCATCCGGGAATGGCATCAGCTTAGACCCCGCCAGCAGCCTGCGCGCGCTGCACTGCCGCAGGAAGGGCGGGCTGGGGGGCGCCCGCTCCCGGAGTTGATCACGTCCGCTACGGGAGGATTCCGATACGATGTGTCGCCTTGATCTCTTTCTACTTTACCCAGGGTCCCGTCATGGTCGACCGGCTCGCCATTCTGCTTGAACGCTTTGCGGTCACTGCCTCGGTGTTCCATGCCGGCGCGCTGTGCGGCATCAACTCGCTGGCGGGCGAGGATGACGCCGGGCAGCTGCATCTGGTGCGACGTGGCCCGTTGCAGGTCAGCCATGGCCAGCAGACCGTCCAGGTCGAGGTGCCGAGCCTGCTGCTGTACCCACGGCCGATGCCGCATCGATTCAGTACCGATCCGCAGCACGGCGCCGACATGGCCTGCGCCAATCTGCATTTCGAGGGCGGGCGGCTCAACCCGATCAGCGCGGCGTTGCCCGATTTCATCTGCCTGCCGCTGGCCGATCTGTACGGCGGCAACGCAGCGCTGGAGCTGCTGTTCGAAGAAGCCTTCGAGCAGCGCTGCGGGCGTGCGGCGATGGTCAACCGGCTGTTCGAGGTGGTGATGATCCAGGTGCTGCGGCAGCTGATGGAAGGGGGCGAGATGCGTGGTGGCCTGTTTGCCGGGCTGGGGCATCCGCGGCTGCGGCTGGCGCTGGTGGCGATGCATGAAGCGCCCGCACAGTCCTGGACCCTGGAAGACCTGGCCGAGGTCGCCGGCATGTCACGCAGCGTCTTTGCTGCCAGTTTCCGTGAGGCGATGGGCACTACTCCGGGCCAGTACCTGCAGGGCTGGCGGGTGGGCTTGGCGCAGCAGGCGCTGCGCCAAGGGCGCCCATTGAAGCGGATCGCTGACGACGTCGGCTATGGCAGCGAAGCAGCACTGTCGCGCGCATTCAAGGCACATACCGGACAGTCGCCGCGGGAGTGGCGCGGACAGGCCCGCGCCGGCGCGGGCTGAGCCTCAGCCCAGCACCAGCCGGGCCAGTTTCATGCCACCGAACAGGCCGACCAGGCCCAGTGCCACCGAACCGCCGGCATACAGCGCCGCCAGGCCATGCTGGCCGCGCTGCAGCAGCAGTCCGATTTCCAGTGCGTAGGTGGAAAATGTGGTGTAGCCGCCGAGGACGCCGGTGGCCAGCAGAAGGCGCAACTGCGGCGAGGCGCCATTGCGCAGGGCGAAGGCTTCGACCAGCACGCCCATCAGCAGTGCACCGCTGATGTTGATCAGGAAGGTCGACCATGGCCACGGGCTGCCGACTGATACCCGCGCACCGATCAGGTTGCAGGCATAGCGAAGGCAGGCGCCGAGCCCGCCGCCGATGAAGACCAGCAGATAATTGTTCAATGCGTGCATCACGTGCCTCGGTTGCGGGTTCGCTGATTCGATGGCGAACGCCGACAGCAGGCACGACCCGCCATCGACGAACACCGGTTCGTCCTGGCAGGAGCCATCAGCCCTTTCGGGCGGTTATCGGGGGAGCCCCATCCCCATCCGCGACCATGCTACCAGTGGCGGTGCATTCACGTCATCGAGGTCGTCAGCACCCGGATGACCTTGCTGCGGCTGAAGCCGTCCATCAGCAGTTCGAAGGCCAGCAGGTCCAGGGCCGCGTGGCGGCGATGGTCGATCTGCAATCCCTTCTCCTCCACCAGATGGCTGACCAGTTCGTAGGCGTCCTGCCAGACATCCAAGTGGGCCTGGCTGGGAATATAGGTATTGCCCCGCTCACCGACGCCAAGCCCACTCACGCCGTACAGCAGTTCACGCGCGTCCAGTTTGGCCGCATCGGCGATGCGGAACAGCTGTTCGGCCTTCACATGGGCGGGGCTGACATGGTCGTTGAGCCAGTTGCTGATGGTTGCCGTCGTCGAATCGGCGGCGCGGGCCAGATCGGCCGGGCGAGGGTGCCCGGCTTTCTTCATGGCAATGGCGAGTCGTTGGCCGAGAGTATTCATCTATGCAAGCCAGCTTAACGCGTGGATCGCAAAGTTCCCTTGTTCCAAGAATAAGTCTGGTTAACAGAAGGACCGACCGTGACCGAATTCTGGAGCAAGGGGCAGGTACGCGCCCGGCTGGGTTTCCGGACCGATGCCGAACTGGCGCGCTTTTTTGGCATAAGCCGATCTGCCGTGTCGCAATGGCCCAAGAACTTTCCGATTCCTGCGCTACGCCAATACATCCTGCATCAGCGCTATCCCAACCTGTTCCCCGCGACTGAGGCTACGCAGGGCGAGTAAGCCTCAACTACGCCGCCTTTTGTCGCATATAGCACTCTAAACAGTATTTGCTAAGTATGCTTAGCAACATTGGAAACTTCGATGGAACGGGGCTTGCCCATCGATGGCGCCTACCAAAGCGGGGCCGGGAAATCGGAGCAGTGTGTCGGGTCCGACCCATCCGGGTACCCCGTCTCCCCGTATGTGGTTTCGTGAACGATTAATAATTTCAATCACGAAAGTCGCGGTATGTAATTGACCTGTCGTGAAATCTATGACTAATTGGGATCAACCGGACGTGAAGTCCGGGAGTCTTTCAGTAGCTCGCAAGTGAGTCGGTAGACCGTCAACGATGCAGAACAAGTCCAACGGAGGTCGTATGGAATACGGCATGCATGGCTTGGCTGAACGGGTACGCCGCGAACTGGAAGCCAGTTATCACAAACACGGATGCGGTCCGGCGTTCTGGGATACCTACCAGCAGGTGCTGGACCGCCTGGTCCCGCAGGGGACCGAGCGTACCGAAGTCACCAATGAAATGGCGCTGATCATCGAGCAGCTGGGCATCGTCCGACGAGCGCAGCTGGTGCCGCCGCACGCCAACGGGCAGCGTTGATCCGTTGATTCAAAGCAGGCGCCAGGCGCCGCAGGCCAACAGCGCCAGCAGCATCGACAGCAGTGCCAGGGTCCGCGGTCGCCACCATTGCCGCGGTTGCCCGGCCATGGCCTGCGGACTGCAGTAGCGTACCAGCCCCGGGCCGAAACCGGCCTGGTGCTGCTGCTGCGAGCAGGCCTCCAGGCAGGCGCCGCAGGCCAGGCAATCGGCCTGAGGTCCCTGGCGGATATCCAGTTGCATCGGGCAGGCGCTGACACAGGCAGCGCAATCGGTGCAGTCGCCCAGGCGGTCGGCGCTGAAGGTAGGCATCGGTCCGGCCAGCAGCGGATGTGCAGCGCGGAACACGTAGTCCTGTGCGGTGGTCGGGTCGAGCAGGCCACGGCCGCGTCCGAGCACGCCCCCCAGCCCCGACGGACGCATGCCGCGCGGTTCGCCGCGGCGCGCGTCGTACAACATGCGCGGTGTATGCGGATCGGTCAGCAGCGGCTGCAGGCGCGCGAACGGGCACAGCGAACGGCACACCTGCTCGCGCAGGAAGCCGGCATTGCCCCAGGTGGCGGCGGCATAGAACAGCACCCAGAAGGTTTCCCAGCCGCTCCAGCCGGCATGCGGCGCGGCGGCCACCAGTTCTTCGATCGGGCTGAACAGACCGACGAACGTGATGCCGGTCCACAGCGACAGCAGCCCCCATGCCACCTGGGTGGCAGGGCTCACGCCGGGCGCTGGCAAGGCCCGGGCCATGGCGCGCGCAATCCAGTCGAAGGCGCAGCGCCATAGCGTCTGCGGGCAGGCGTGGCCGCACCAGATGCGGCCGGCGAGGTGGGTGAGCAGCGCGAGGCCGACCGCCAGCACCGCCAGCAACCCGATCAGCACGCCGACATCGCTGGGCCACAATGTCCAGCCAAACAGGTCAAAGCGCCGTGCGTTGATGTCCAGCAGCAGGGCCTGCCGCCCATTCCAGCGCAGCCATGGCAGGGCATAGAACAAGGCCAGCAAGAGCATGCTGAGCGCGGCGCGCCAATGCCAGCGGCGTGGGATTCCGGTGCAGGGCGTACTCATCCCAGCGGCAGCTCGTCGTCGTCGTCGCTTGGCATCGGTCGCTGCAGGTACCAGGTGACCGCGCTGGACAGTGCGGTCACCGACCAGAACATGAAGAATCCTGCCGTATAGCCCAGTTCGCGGCTGATCGCCGTACCCGGAAAGCTGATCGCCTGCAGACGCAGCGGGTCGACAAAGGCGAAGAACACCACGCTGGCCAGGCCTGCAGCGATGAAGCTGGGCCAGAGGATGGCGCCCCAGTGGTGGATCAGCTGCTGGCGGCGGCTGGGAGAGGGTCTGTTCATGCTGTCCCGGATCGGAATGAGGGCGGCGCGTATACTCCGCCGAGGCTGGCGCAGCATCCGCAGGGCATGCTTCCTGCAGGCGTGCCAGCCTAGGTGCAGCGAACTGCGCCGACATTGATCTGGATCAACGGCGGTGCCGGCCGGCTACGGCACACTGCCGGCAAGCTTTGGGTGCCCCGATGAACGCAACGCCGCCGCCCGTCCTGCCCGTCGCCTCGCCCGGGTTGTGCACCGAGCAGGAAGTGACCCGCCTGGTCCACGACTTCTATGCGCGCGTGCGCGAGGAAGAGCGGTTGGGGCCTGTGTTCGAGGCGCACGTACACGACTGGCCGGAACACCTGGCGCAGTTGGTCGATTTCTGGTCGGCAATGCTGCGCGGCACGCGCCGCTTCAAGGGCTCGCCGATGTCCAAGCACATGGCCATCGAGCTGGACAAGGACCTGTTCGACCGCTGGCTGGTGCTGTTCCGGATCACCACCGCCGAGTGCGGCAACCCGCCCATGCAGGTGCTGGCCAACGACGTCGCCACGCGCATCGGTGACACCTTCTGGAAGCGCTACCAGATGCTGCGCTGGCCGCAGGTCGGCCTGCCGGTGCTGGGAATCCCCGCCCGCGATTGATCTGGGTCAAGGCGGTCGGGTACGCCCGGCGCGATGCTGGCGGCATGGACACGTTCTCTCCCGCCGCCGGCGGTCTTGCCTGGACCTTCGACCCCGACCTGCTGCGCCGGCATGACCGGCCGGGGCCGCGCTACACCTCGTATCCGACCGCGCCTCATTTCCACGATGGCTTCGATGCGCCGGCACTGCGCCAGGCAATCGCCGACAGCAACCAGCTGGCCCGCGCGCTGTCGCTGTACGTGCATGTGCCGTACTGCTCCAGCCCCTGCTTCTACTGCGGCTGCAACCGGGTGATCACCCGCGACCGCGGCCGTGGCCACAGCTACGTCGCGCGTGTGCTGGCCGAGGCCGACCTGCTGGCGCCGCAGTTCGAGGACGGCCGTGAGGTCATCCAGCTGCACCTGGGCGGGGGAACGCCGAACTTCCTCGAGGCCGAGGCGATGACCGCGCTGGTTGAAGGACTGCGCCGGCGCTTTGATTTCAGCGATTCGCCGCAGCGCGATTTCTCGATCGAACTCGATCCGCGCTTCATCGATACCCGCGATGTCGCCATGCTGGCGCGGCTGGGCTTCAACCGCGCCAGCCTGGGCGTGCAGGACTTCGACCCACAGGTACAGGAAGCGATCAACCGCGTGCAGGGCGTGCAGCAGACGCTGGACATCCTGCAGGCCTGCCGCGACAGCGGCATGCGTTCGGTCAACGTCGACCTGATCTATGGGCTGCCGGGACAGAGCCTGGAAGGGTTTGGCCGCACCCTGGAGCGGGTGCTGGCATTGCGCCCGGATCGCCTGGCGGTGTACGGCTACGCACACCTGCCGCATCTGTTCCGCGCACAGAAGCAGATCGACGAACGCCACTTGCCTTCGCCGGAAGACAAGCTGGCGCTGCTGGGCCTGGCGGTGGAGAAACTCTCTGCGGCCGGCTACCAGTACATTGGCATGGATCACTTCGCATTGCCGGAAGAAGATCTGTCACGTGCGCAGCGCGCCGGGCAGCTGCATCGCAATTTCATGGGCTATACCACCCACGCCGATACCGATCTGCTCGGCCTGGGCGTGAGTGCGATCAGCCACATCGGTGCCACCTACAGCCAGAATCCGCGCGACCTGCCGTCGTGGGAGGATGCCGTGGACCAGGGTCAGTTGCCGGTGTGGCGCGGCGTGGCGCTCAGCGCCGACGACCAGCTGCGCGCAGAACTGATCCAGCAGCTGATGTGCCAGGGCGAGGTGGACGGTGCGGTGCTGGGCCAGCGCCATGGCGTGGATTTCGAGCAGTACTTCGCCGAAGACCTGCGTTCGGTGCAGCGGCTGCAGGAAGACGGCCTCGCCGAGTACCGTGACGGTGTAGTGCGCGCCAGCGAGCCTGGACGGCCGTTGCTGCGGCTGCTGGCGATGTGCTTCGACCCGTACCTGCGTGCCGCCTGCGAGCAGCCGCGCTACTCGCGTGCAATCTGACGTTCGTCGTGAAAAGTGCGATGGTGCCCGGAGCCGGAATCGAACCGGCATGGGGTTGCCCCCGGCGGATTTTAAGTCCGATGCGTCTACCAGTTTCGCCATCCGGGCCTGCAGCGCGGCGCCGATTGTAGCCCAGCTGCAGAATCCCGACCGGATTGCAGTGGAGCGGCGGTGTGCTTAACTGTCGCTCCCATTCATGTCATAGTCCAAAGCCTCGTTCCCAGGGGGGGAGCCACCCGATGTCGCTGCACGCGATTGCCTATGCCAGCGAGGCCCGCGCCGACCTGCAGACAACCGATCTTGACCGCCTGCTGGCCGATGCCACGGCATTCAACCGAGTAGCCGGTGTCACGGGTGTGCTGATGTTCGATGGCAGCCGTTTCCTGCAGTACCTGGAAGGCCCGGAGGATGGCATCGATTCGGTGTACCAGCGCATCGCCAATGCGCGCAGCCATGGACAACTGAAGGTGCTGTGCCGCGCGCCGGTGGCGCAGCGGGCATTCCCGCGCTGGTCGATGGGGACCCGGCGCATTGATACAGAACTGCTGGTACAGATCGTCGACGCCTCATGGCCGGGCTTCGTGCTTGGCGGCGGTGGCTTCGAGCGCCTGCTGCAGGCCTGGACCGGCGCCGATGGCGAACTGGAGCCGGCCGCGGTCGCATTGGGTTCCTGACCCCACCTTGGCGGCCGGGCACCCGGGCCGTTAGGCTGTAGCCTTTCTGGCATGGATCTTCCCGGAGTGGCAAAGCGAATGAGTAGGTCGGCCATGCCCATGGCAGTACGCATGCGATTTCAGCCGTTGCATGGGATGCGGCGTTGAGCGCGCCGCTTGCGGCAGCAGCGTCGCCGCGCTTCGCGGTGATCGGGCTGGGCTACGTGGGCCTGCCACTGGCGGTGGCCTTCGGCCGGCACTGGCCGACGCTCGGCTTCGACATCGATGCTGATCGCATCGCCGAGCTCCGTGACGGCCAGGACCATACGCTGGAAATGGAGGCCGATGAGCTGGCCAGTGCGCAGCAGTTGCAGTACGGCAGCGATCCGGCTTTGCTCGATGCCTGCAATGTCTACATCGTTACCGTGCCGACCCCGATCGATGCCTATGAGCAGCCCGATCTGGAGCCGCTGCGTTCGGCGACGCGGCTGATCGCCAGCCACCTGCGTGCGGGTGACCTGGTGATCTACGAATCCACGGTGTACCCCGGCACCACCGAAGAGGTCTGCGTGCCGCTGCTGGAGCAGCTGTCCGGACTGCGCTTCAACGAAGACTTCTACTGTGGTTACAGCCCGGAGCGGGTCAGCCCCGGCGACCGACAGCGGCGCCTGGCCGATATCCGCAAGATCACCTCGGGGTCGACACCGGAAGTGGCTGCGGTGATTGATGGCCTGTACCAGCGCATCATCGCCGCCGGTACCTTCCCGGCGCCGTCGATGCGTGTGGCCGAAGCGGCCAAGGTGGTGGAGAACATCCAGCGTGACGTCAACATCGCGCTGGTCAATGAGCTGGCGCTGATCTTCGACCGGCTCGGCATCGACACCCAGGATGTGCTTGACGCCGCCGGCAGCAAGTGGAACTTCCTGCCGTTCCGGCCGGGCCTGGTCGGCGGCCACTGCATCGGCGTGGACCCGTACTACCTGCTGCACAAGTCCGAGAGCGTGGGTTACCACCCGGACCTGATCCACACCGCGCGGCAGGTCAACAACCGCGTCGGTGAGCACGTGGCGTCGCGTGTGCTGGCAATGCTGGCCGAACGCGGCCGCGCACCTGCGCAGTCGCGTATCCTGGTGCTGGGCGTGACCTTCAAGGAGGATTGCCCGGACCTGCGCAACAGCCGCGCGCTGGAACTGGCGCAGCGCCTGCGTGATGCCGGCGCACAGGTGGAGGTCAGCGACCCGTGGGTCGGCCCGGCGGCATTGGCCGACGCGGGCGTGCACTGGCTGGCCGAGCCGTTGGCGGGGAGTTACGACGCCGTAGTTCTGGCAGTGGCCCATGCCCGATTCAAAGCCATGGATGACGCCGCAATCCAGGCGCTGCTGGCGCCCGGCGGCATCGTCTACGACGTGAAATCGGCCTGGCCGCGCAACGTGGTTGACGGTCGCCTGTAAACGCCGGTGATGGCCGGCGCGGTAGACTCGCAGGCAGTTGCAACCAAGGAACGCCATGCACCGGTATATCGTCTACCTGCTCGCCATCCTGATGTTTCCCATCTGCCTGTGGTTGGCCACGATCTGGCCGGCCTGGTACTGGGGCGTCGGCCTGACTGCCGCGATGGTGGCGCTGGGGACCTGGGATCTGCTGCAGAAGCGCAGCACGCTGCGCCGCAACTATCCGGTGATGGCGCATTTCCGCTATGGCCTGGAATCAATCGGCCCGGAAATCCGCCAGTACTTCGTGCAGAGCGACCTGGAGGACGTGCCGTTCTCGCGCCAGCAGCGTGCGCTGATCTACCAGCGCGCAAAGAACGAAATGGACACGGTGCCGTTCGGTACCCTGCGCAGTACCTATGCGGTGGATTACGAGTGGATCAACCATTCGCTGGCTCCCACCTCCATTGCCAAGCATGATTTCCGCGTGCTGATTGGGCCGAACTGCGCCAAGCCTTATTCGGCCAGCGTGTTCAACATCTCGGCGATGAGCTTCGGTTCGCTCTCGGCCAACGCGATCCGCGCACTGAACGAAGGTGCGCGGCGCGGTAGCTTCTACCACGACACCGGCGAAGGTTCGATTTCGCCCTACCACCGCGAGATGGGCGGCGATCTGGTCTGGGAAATCGGCTCGGGCTACTTCGGCTGCCGTGACGAGAAGGGTGGTTTCAGCGAAGAGCGCTTCGTCGCCAACGCTACCCACGACCAGGTCAAGATGATCGAGATCAAGCTGTCGCAGGGTGCCAAGCCGGGCCACGGCGGCGTGCTGCCGGCACCAAAGGTGACCGCCGAAATATCGGTGACCCGTGGTGTTCCGATGGGCGTGGACTGCGTATCGCCGTCGCGTCACTCGGCATTCTCGACGCCGGTCGAACTGTTGCAGTTCGTGGCCCGGCTGCGCGAGCTGTCCGGTGGCAAGCCGGTCGGTTTCAAGCTGGCCATCGGCCACCCCTGGGAATGGTTCGGCATCGCCAAGGCGATGCAGGAAACCGGGCTGCTGCCGGACTTCATCGTGGTCGATGGTGCCGAGGGAGGCACCGGCGCGGCGCCGGCTGAATTCGTCGACCATGTCGGCGTACCGATGCATGAAGCACTGCTGCTGGTGCACAACACCCTGGTCGGCCTGGACCTGCGCGAGCGCATCCGCATCGGCGCCGCTGGCAAGATCACCAGTGCGTTCGACATCGCGCGCACCATCGCGCTGGGTGCCGACTGGTGCAATGCCGGCCGAGGCTTCATGTTCGCGCTGGGCTGCATCCAGTCGTTGAGCTGCCACACCGACAAATGCCCGACCGGCATCGCGACCCAGGACCCTGCGCGCTGGAAGCATCTGGATGCACCGGACAAGGCCACCCGTGTGTACAGCTATCACGAGCACACGCTGCATGCCTTGAAGGAACTGTTGTGCGCGGCGGGCCTGAACGATCCGGCCGAGCTGGGGCCGGAGCACATCCTGCGTCGCGTGTCGCCGGTGGAAATCCGTTCGCTGGCGTCGCTTTACCGCTACCTGGAACCGGGCGAGCTGCTGCACAAGGTGCCCGACCATGCGGTGTTCCATGCATTCTGGGCCGATGCGCGCAGCGACTCGTTCCAGCCGCCGCCGAAGATCCAGGCTCTGCGCGCCAGCAAGTCGCGGTAGCGTGATGTTGTAGAGCCGAGCCCATGCTCGGCTGCCTTGCTGTAGAGTCAAGCCATGCTTGACTGCCTTTCGATCAGTCATCGCGAGGTCGGAACGAAGAACAGCCGAGCATGGGCTCGGCTCTACGAGGAGATGTCATGCAGTTCAGGACCGGCACCATGGATGACGTGGCCATGTTGTGGGCGTTGCGCACGCGCTGCGTGCGCGAGACCTGCAGCAGCCATTACCCACCCGAGGTCATTGCACCGTGGTCGGCCTCGCCGCCACCGTCGCAGTATGCGCGGTTGCTGGGGCAGGGCGGTTGCGTGGTGGCCGAGGACGGGCAGGGTGGCCTGCTCGGCTTCGGCGTCTTTGATGTCGATGCCAATGAAGTCGATGCGTTGTTCGTCGATCCGGATCATGGCGGCCTGGGCATTGGCCGGGCGCTGATGCAGCGCCTGCTGGCGATGGCTGATCGTGAGCGCGAGGTGGTGCTGTCGGCCTCGCTCAACGCCGTGCCGTTCTATCAACGGCAGGGCTTTGTCAGCGTGGGTGAGGAAGCCTATGCACATCCCAGCGGTGTGGCGTTGGCCTCGGTGAGCATGCGCAGGCCGTGGTGATGTGCCGTCGAGCATGGGCTCGACGCTACACGGCAGGCGTCACCGCCCGGCCAACCAACCGATCACGCCCTCGGCGGCACGCCGGCCACTGGCGTAGCACGCGGTCAGCAGGTAGCCGCCGGTGGGGGCCTCCCAGTCCAGCATTTCACCGGCGCAGAACACGCCAGGAACGGCCCGCAGCATCAGGCCATCATCCAGCGCATCCAGGCGCACGCCACCGGCGGTGCTGATCACCTCGGCCATCGGCCTTGGGCGCAGCAGGCGCAGCGGCAGGTGCTTGAGCGTGGCGGCCACAGCCGGCAGGTCGTTGCCGGCCTCCCTGCCAAGAATCTCGAACACGAGTGCGGCCTTCACCGCATCCAGACCCGCCTGGCGGCGCAGGTGCTCGCCGAAGCTTCGGCCCTTGCGCGGACGTGACAGGTCGGCCAGCAGGCGCGCCTCGTCGCGACCCGGCACCAGGTCCAGCCACAGCATTGCGTGGCCATCGCGGTTGATGGTCTCGCGCAGGTCGGCGGCCAACGCGTAGACCAGGCTGCCTTCAATGCCGTATTCGCTGGCCACGCACTCGCCTTGCAGCGACCGCGGTTGTCCAGCCAGGTCGATCCAGTGCGCGACCACCGGCCTCAATGGTGCGCCGGCATTGCGCTGGGCAAAGAACGGCGTCCAGTCCACGTCGAAGCCACAATTGGCTGACTGCAGCGGCGCGATGTCCACGCCACGCGCCTGCAGTGGCACGACCCAGGCGCCGTCGCTGCCCAGCTGCGGCCAACTGCCGCCGCCCATCGCCAGTACCGTGGCATCGGGGTGCACATCGATTTCCCCCGCCTCAGTGGCAAAGCGCAGGGCGCCGTCGTCGCTCCAGCCGATCCAACGGTGGTTGGCATGCAGGCGCACACCCTGATCCTTCAACCGGCGCACCCAGCCGCGCAGCAGCGGCGCCGCCTTGCGGTCGACCGGGAACACGCGGCCGGAGCTGCCCACATAGGTTTCCACGCCCAGGCCAGCGGCCCAGTCACGCAGTGCCTGTGCGTCGAAGCCGTCCAGCCAGCTGCCGACCACAGCGGCCTGCTCGCGGTAGCGGCTGTCGAACAACGGCCGCGGATCGGAATGGGTGAGGTTGAGCCCGCCCTTACCGGCGATCAGGAACTTGCGGCCAGGCGACCCCTTGGCCTCGTACAGGTCGACCTCCAGCCCAGCGGCACGCAGGCGTTCGGCGGCGAACAGGCCGGCCGGGCCGCCGCCAATGACGACGACCCGATGGGGCATGGCGGCATTACGGTTTGACATCGAGCAGCTCGACGTCGAACACCAGCGACGAGCCCGCCGGAATCGGGCCGACCTTGCGGTCCCCGTAACCGTAGTCCGGCGGAATCATCAGCGTGCGCTTGCCGCCGACCTTCATGCCGGCCACGCCCTCGTCCCAGCCGCGGATGACCTGGCCGGCGCCGAGCGCGAAGGTGAACGGCTCGCCGTGCTTGAAGGAGCTGTCAAAGGTCTTGCCGTGCCTGGTCTCGGTACGGTTGTCGTAGATCCAGCCGGTGTAGTGCACCGTGACCTTGCTGCCGGCGATGGCTTCGGCGCCGGTGCCGGGCACGGTATCGATCCGCTCGAAGGTGGTCAGCGTGCCGCCGGGCGGCGGGCCGGATGGTTCGGTCGAGCAGCCAGCGGCGGCGAGGGACAGCAGCAGGGGAAGCAGCAGGCGGCGCATCGGGCGTCTCCAGAAGGGCGCGGGGCGAGGGCGGCAAGGGTAGCGCATCGGCGCCGGGTATCATGGGGCCATGGCAAAACTCCTGCTCAATCTGCGCAATGTCGGCGACGACGAATATGCCGATGTCTGCACGCTGCTCGATCAGCACGGCATCGCCTGGTATCGCACCGAACCCAGCCCGTGGGGCATTTCCAATGGTGGCCTGTGGCTGCGCGACGACGCTGATCATCCGCGTGGGAAGGCGCTGATGGCGGAGTACCAGGCGGCGCGCGGCGTGCGCGTGCGGGCTGAACGCGAGCAGGCATTGCGCGAGGGGACGGCGGAGACATTTGGCAGCCTGTTCCGGCGCCGGCCGGCCTATGTGGTGCTGGTGCTGCTGGCGATGGCCGGCGCGGCGGCGCTGGTGCTGCTGCCGTTCCTGCTGTTGCGGGGGTAACGGGTTTCGGCCGGGTTGCACCCGGCACCCGCAGAGGCAACGGCAACGTCAGAAGCGGGTTTCCGTGGGATGGCGCGGCGGTGTGGGCAGGCGGGTCATGCCGTAAACCCATCTTTGGGGGCCAGATCAAACGGTCCCGCCTACCCAAACCGCCACGCTTCTGACAGTTCCCGCGATCTGAAGTTGATCCACGCCATCCGTGGATGAACGGGTAAATCTGACCCTGGGGCGGTCTGGCGCTAAAATGGCGGGATGATCGCCAATACCGCTGCCTATCATTTCGCCGTCATCGACGCTCCCCAGGCCCTGTGCGACCAGCTGCTGGCCCGTGCCGGGACGGCGCAGCTGCGCGGCACGATCCTGGTGGCCGGCGAGGGGCTGAACCTGTTCCTGGCGGGGGCGCCGGAGGCGGTCGAGGGCTTCTATGCAGCGCTGCGTGCCGATGCGCGTTTCGCCGGCATGCGGGTCAAGACCAGCCTGAGCGAGCACCAGCCGTTCGCGCGGCTGAAGGCCAAGGTCAAGGACGAGATCATCAGCTTCCGTCGCGATGACGGCCAGCCGTTGGACTATCCGCGCGCACCGTCGGTCGATCCGGCCACCGTGCAGCGTTGGCTGCGGCAGGGGCATGACGATGCCGGCAAGCCGGTGGTGATGCTCGATACCCGCAACCTGCAGGAAGTGGAGTACGGCACCTTCAAGGATGCGCTGGTGTTGCCCATCCGCAAGTTCACCGACCTGCCCGAGGCGCTGGCGCCGCATCGCGATGCGCTGCGGGACAACACCGTGGTCAGTTTCTGCACCGGCGGCATCCGCTGCGAGAAGGCCGCGCTGTGGATGGTCAATGACGGCATGGACAATGTGCTGCAGCTCGATGGCGGCATCCTCGGCTACTTCGAGGAGGTGGGTGGCGAAGGCTACGAAGGCCGCTGCTTCGTGTTCGATGAGCGCGTGGCGCTGGATGCCGAGCTGAAGCCGATGGTCGACCAGCCGCTGCCCGAACCGCGCCCCAGCGCGTTCTGACTGCATTTCTGTAGAGCCGAGCCCATGCTCGGCCGCTGTTGGTCGACGAAAGGCAGCCGAGCATGGGCTCGGCTCCACGATCCGGTGGGCGCTGAACCTGCCCTACGGGAATCAGCATCCCGCCACCGTCACTGGCCGCTGCGCCCGTCCGCCCCCATGCAGGGGTGATCCTGTGACGGAAAACCGCCTGATGATCCCGTTGTCGATCCTTGACCTGGCCCCGGTCTGCGAGGGCAGTGACACCACCGCCGCCTTCGCCAACATGCTGGAACTGGCGCAGCATGCCGATGCGCTGGGCTACCGCCGCTACTGGCTGGCCGAACACCACAACATGCCCGGCATCGCCAGTGCCGCCACCGCCGTGCTGATCGGCCATGTTGCCGGTGGCACCCGGCGCATCCGTGTCGGCGCGGGCGGCATCATGCTGCCCAATCATGCCCCGCTGCAGGTGGCCGAGCAGTTCGGAACGCTGGCCTCGCTGTATCCGGACCGCATCGACCTTGGCCTGGGCCGTGCGCCGGGCACCGATCAGCCGACCGCGCGTGCACTGCGCCGCTATTTCGATAGCGCCGACCAGTTCCCACAGGACGTGCGCGAGCTGCTGCACTACTTCGAGCCGGTCCAGCCTGGACAGGCGGTGCAGGCCGTTCCGGGGGGTGGCCTGCGGGTCCCGACCTGGATCCTCGGTTCAAGCCTGTTTGGCGCACGCATGGCCGCCTCGATGGGCCTGCCGTATGCATTCGCCTCGCATTTCGCGCCGGACGTGATGGACGAAGCGCTGGCGGTGTACCGCCGCGAATTCCGCCCCTCGGCCACGTTGAAGCAGCCGCACGCGATGCTGGCCCTGAACGTTGTTGCCAGCGACAGCGAGGCCGAGTCGCGTCGCCTGTTCACCAGCCAACAGCAGAGTTTCGTCAACCTGCGCCGCGGCCGGCCGGGCAAGATCCCGCCGCCGATCGACGACATTGAAGCCTTCTGGGAGCCGCACGAAAAGCTCGGCGTGGAACGGGCCCTGGCCTGCACTGTACTGGGCGATCCGCAGCAGGTGGCCGAGGGTATCGCCGCTTTCGTTGAGCGGCACAAGCCTGACGAGCTGATGCTCACTGCCAACCTGTATGACCACCGTGCGCGCCTGCGTTCCTTCGAGCTGGCGATGAACGCCTGGCATGGCCGCCACGCGGGCTGAACAATCGCGTCACGGCCCGTTGCGGCCGATCCGCGTCTGATGGGAGCTCCCCTTTCTGGAGTTCCCACCATGGCCGAGACCCGTGCCGAACACATTGCCCAGCTGGCTGAACTGATCAAGGACGTGGAGGTGGCGATGTTCACCACCACCGGCGTCGACGGGCGGCTCTACAGCCGGCCGTTGGCCACCCAGCAGGTCGCCTTCGACGGTGACCTGTGGTTCGTGATCACCGCCGACAGCCCGAAGGTGGCTGAGATCGCGCTCGACCCGCGCGTCAATGTGGCCTATGCCTCGCCATCGAAGAACACCTATGTGTCTGTGGCGGGGCGGGCGCGGGTTGTCGATGATCGCGCGAAGATCGAAGAGCTGTGGTCGCCGGCGATGAAGCTGTTCTTCCCCGCCGGCAAGGAAGACCCCAACCTTCGGCTGATCCACGTGCGCGCCGATAGCGCCGAATACTGGGATGGCCCGGGCACCTTGCTGGGCAAGGCATTGAACTTCGTGCTGTCGGCGGTGCAGGACGATCCGGCACCGCTGGCGGACAACGGATTCGTCGACCTTCGGTGATTGCCGCATCCACGCGTTGCGTGGATCTAGCGGATGCCGGTAGTGCCGGCCGTTGGCCGGCGACCCTGGAAACGTGGCAGCCGGTCATCGGCCGGCTCTACCGGATGCCGCTTCAGAACCAGCGCTGGAAAAGTTCCACTGTATAGCCCACCAGCTGCCCCGAACTGAAGCCGAAGAACGCGATCGCCACCAGCGCTGCGATCCAGTTGAACAGCATCAATGCACCATCGCGCTCCAGCAGCGCCAGCGAGAACAGCAGCAGCTGGAAGCCGAACAGGAAGTTGGTGAACGGAATCGGCAATGACAGCAGGATGCCCAGCAGCACCAGCAGCAGGCCGCTGAAGGCGTGCGCGGGCAGCGGTGTCAGCAACTGCGGCAGGCGAGGTTTCAGCATCCTGTCCAGCCGCCGCAACGGGCGATCGATACGGTCCAGGAAGCGGTGCATGGTGCCGCGCTTCGGCCCGCGTCGGGCAATGAAACCCGGCAGCCAGGGCCGGCGCAGGCAACACAGCATCTGCAGTCCGATCAGGACCACGAGTGGGCCGCTGACCGCACCCCCCATGCCCGGGATCGGGATGAACGAGGGCAGGATCGCCACGAACAGGAACACGCCAAACGCGCTCTGCTGCAGGTTGCTGAGGATCTGGCCAAGCGGCATGTGCTCGGCAGGATCGCCGGAGGCGAACATCTCCAGCAGGGTGCGGATGCCCTCGTTGCGGTAGGTCGGGCGCTGCGCGCCCTGGCCCTGGCCGGCCTCAGGCGGTGAGCTCATCGGCCTGCTCGTCGGATAACGTGCGCAGCAGCAGCTTGTCCACCCGCGCGCCGTCCAGGTCGACCACCTCGAAGCGCCAGCCGGCCCAGTCGAAGTACTCGCCTGCGTGCGGGATGCGGCCGAAGTAATGGATGCACATGCCGGCCAGCGTGTAGTAGTCGCCATCCTCGGCATCGGGCAGGTCGTTGCTTCCGATCAGCTCGCGCAGGTCCTCGATCGGCAGCGAGCCGTCGACCAGCAGCGAGCCGTCCTCGCGGGTCACCACCAGTGCGTCTTCATCGGCATTCTCCACCGCCTGCAGGCGGCCAACCACGGCGCCCATCAGGTCGCTGATGGTCACCAGGCCCTGGATCTCGCCGTACTCGTCCACCACCAGCGCCATCGACTGCTGCTCCTCGCGGAAGATCTCCAGCAGCTTCATCGCGTGGGTCGATTCGGACACGTACAGCGGTTCGCGCAGGGTCTGGAACAGCGCGTTGTCGCCGCGCGCCATGCGCGTGGCCAGCGATTTCAGCTCCAGCACGCCGACCACGTCCATGTCGTTGTCGCGGTACACCGGGTACCGCGAGAACTCGTGCTCGGCCATGATGTCCAGATTGCGCTCCAGCCCGGCCTGGGTGTCGAGCCAGGCAATGCGGTTGCGCGGGGTCATCAGGCTGTCGGCGGTGCGGTCGCCCAGGCGCATGACGCGGTTCATCATGTCGCGCTCGTGGGCGTCGATCACGCCAGCTTCGTGGCTCTCGGCCACCAGCATCCGGATCTCTTCTTCAGTCACCTGCGCGGCCTCGTCCTTGCCCAGGCCCAGCACCTTCAGTACCAGCTGGGTGGTCTTGGACAGGAGCCAGACGAAGGGCAGGGCCAGCCTGGCCAGCCAGCTCATCGGCATCGCGACCAGGCCGGCAATGGCCTCGGAGCGGGTAAGGGCCAGACGCTTGGGCACCAGTTCGCCGAAGATCAGCGTGATGAAGGTGATCAGCGAGACCGCCAGGGCGGTGCCCACTTCGCGCGCGTACGCAAAGCCGGGCATCAGGCCCTGCAGCCAGCCGGCGATCGCGTCGCCGATCGCATCACCACCGAGGTAGCCGGTCAGCACGCCGATCACGGTGATGCCGATCTGCACGGTGGACAGGAAGCTCTCCGGCTTCTCCGAAAGCTCCAGCGCCTTGGCGGCGCGCTTGGAGGTGGCGGCCATCTGCTTCAGGCGGCTCTTGCGCGAGGTCATGACCGACATCTCGGACATGGCGAAGAAGCCGTTCAGTAGAACCAGCGCGAAGACAATCAGGATCATTTCAAACACGGGCGTCGTCCCCGGTTGGTGGCAGGGAGGGCGGGTGCTTGCGATGGCGGCTGGCGCTCAGGAACAGGGTCCGGCGCGGCGCAGGGGGATAAGGGTCGTCGTCCATAAGGTGCGCCCGGAGGCGCGCTGGCATCTTAGCAAAGGGGCGTGGCAGGGTGGCAACCGCCTGTTCAGGTTGGGGGTCCCAGAGCCCGGAAAGGGCGCGGGGATACCCGTGATGGTCATCTAGCCGTCATAATTCGCTCTGGTGCCGTCCTTCCCGCGACGGCTGACAGGTTTCTCAATGTTCTCTCTGCAGACCATTTTCGGTTCCGGCAAACAGTTCTACACCCTGCTCGATGAGGCTGCCGTCGCGGCTTCCGATGCCGCCAAGGCGCTGCATTCCATGCTGCGCGAGGCCGACCGCCAGCCCGCGCTGGACGCCTTCAAGCTGGCCCGCCTGCGCGAACGCGCGGCCTCGGACAAGATCAGCCAGGCGCTGGTGGACAGCTTCATGACCCCGATCGAGCGCGAAGACATCGAAGCGCTGGGTTCGGCCCTGTACAAGATTCCGAAGCAGATCGAGAAGTTCGCCGATCGCTATTCGCTGGCCACGACCCACCTGGAGCACATCGACTTCGCGCCGCGCGCGGCGATGCTGGAACAGGCCGCCGGCGTGGTGGTGGAGATGGTGGCCGACCTGCGCCACATGAACCTGGACCGGATGACCGCGCTGAACGAGAAGCTGCGCTCACTGGAGAACGAGGCCGACCGCCTGATGCTCGAGCTGTACCGCGACATCTACTCCGGTCGCCTGGACAACCTGCAGATGTTCCTGCTGAAGGAATTCTTCGAGATTCTGGAAAAGGCCATCGACCGTTGCCGCGAGGCCGGCGTGGTGGCGTACCAGATCGTGTTGAAGAACAGCTGACGGACGCCGCCGCATGTTGACCCTTGTCCTGGTGGTGATCCTGGCCGCGCTCGTCTTCGAGTTCATCAACGGCTTCCACGACACTGCCAACTCCATTGCCACCGTAGTGGCGACCAAGGTGCTCTCGCCCGGCTGGGCGGTGATGCTGGCCGCCTTCATGAACCTCATCGGTGCGCTGACCGGTACGGCGGTGGCGCTGACCATCGCCTCGGGCCTGCTCAACACCAACGTGGTCGAGGTTACTCCGCAGGTGATCCTGTGCGCCCTGCTGGGCGGCATCATCTGGAACCTGATCACCTGGTGGAAGGGCCTGCCGTCCTCGTCCTCGCACGCCCTGATCGGTGGCCTCTGTGGTGCCGGCCTGGCCGCGGCCCACAACAACTGGGACGCGCTGATCTGGTCGGAGCGCCTGGGCAGCTGGGCGCAGAACAAGGGCCTGCTGTGGAAGGTGTTCGTGCCGATGATCACCTCGCCGATCGCCGGCTTCCTGCTCGGCATCGTGGTGATGGTGCTGCTGTGGGCGCTGATCGCCGGCCTGGCCAAGATCGGTGGCGCCATCGGCCGCCTGGCCCGTCCGCGCATCGTCAATGCCTTCTTCGGCAAGGCGCAGATCGCCTCGGCGGCCTACATGGGCTTCGCCCACGGCCACAACGACGCGCAGAAGACCATGGGCATCATCGCGATGACCCTGATTGGTGCCGAAGCCACCGGCGCACTGAACGATCTGCCGTCCTGGCTGGCCTTCATGCACCCGGACGCGCACGCCGGTGACGGCATCGCCATGTGGATCGTACTCACCTGTGCGGTGGTGATGGCTGCCGGTACCGCCTCGGGTGGCTGGAAGATCATCAAGACCCTGGGCCACAAGATGGTCAAGCTGCACCCGATCCACGGCTTCGCCGCAGAGACCAGCTCGGCCACCATCCTGACCCTGGCCGCCCACTTCGGCATGCCCGTCTCGACCACGCACAGCATCTCCACCGCGATCATGGGCGTCGGTTTCGCCAAGAACCCGCGCTCGCTGAAGTTCGGCGTGATCGAGCGCATCGTCTGGGCCTGGATCCTGACCATTCCCGCGGCAGGCGGCTGTGCGTACCTGATCCTGAAGCTGTTCGAGCTGTTCGGCTGGACCTGATCGCCACGCCAAGGTGCACACGAAAAAGCCCGCCGACTACCGGCGGGCTTTTTTCATGGGAGAAACAATGCTTCTGCATCAACAGCAGACGATCGACCACGCCCCACAAGCGCCCGGAAACTGTCAGCGGCGGGGTGGGGGGGGGGGGGGGGGCCCCCCCGGGAACCCGGCCACGGGGGGGGGAGGGGGCCACCCAAGCGGCCCCCCGGCCGCAAACCCCCCCCCCCCCCCCCCCGCCCCCCCCCACCGCAACCCCGTTTTTGCTGTTGCTGTGGCGTTTGCCTCCCGGGGGGGCCGGCCCCCCGCCCCGCCCGAACCCCTCAATTACGCTGGAACAGCGCCTGCACATCCTTCCGGAACGCCGCCTGGCTGTCCGCCCGGCTGTAGAACATGTGCCCGCCCGGGTAGCTCCGCACCTGCACCCGGTCCGGATTGCTGCCCATCGTCGGCATCTGGTCCACGGTCAGGATCGAACCCATGAACGGGCACGACAGGTCATTCCAGCCATGCACGATCAGCACCTGCAGGTTCGGGTCGATCGCCACGGCCTGGCGCAGCTGGGTCACCGCGCCATCGCGCAGCTCGCCATTGCGGTCCCACAGCCGGTTCACGTCGTAGTTCAGCGCCTGGTACCGCGCATCCACCTTCCAGCCGACCACGCGCGTCACGAAGTCGACCATCGCCGTGGTGGTCGGCGCAATGATGCTGTCCAGCAGCGGATCGTTGGCGCGCTGCTCCGGATCGTTCGGGAATGGATCGAACGCGGTCACGTTGGAATCGTAGCGGCTGCCCAGCGTGCCCTTGTCGCGGAACACTTCACGCAGGTAGGCCTGGGTTTCCAGCCGGCCACCGGCACGGCGCACGAACTGCGGGTCCAGCCCGGTCAGTTCGGTCACCCGGCGCAGCATTGCCTCGGTCGCCTGCGGATCGCTGCGGCCCTTCATCAACGCGGTGGCGTAGTCGCCACGGGTGTACTCCACCACGTCGCGCATCGCTGCATCGGTCAGCTTGCCCTGGCGCTCCAGGTGCGCGGCGGCGATCGACGGCAGGGTCTGCATCCACGCCATCGGCGAGACATCGGCGTTGTCTTCCAGGGTCGGGCTCAGGTACGGCGAGACCAGTACCAGGCCGTTCATCGCAACTCCCAGCCGGGTCTGCAGGTAGTGGGTGATGCGCGGGCCACGGTAGCCGCCGTAGCTCTCGCCGGTCAGGTACTTGCGCGACGCCATGCGCTGGTTGCGCAGCAGCCAGTCGTAGATCGAGCGTGACAGGTATTCGATGTCGGCGCTGGGGTTGTACAGCGCCTTCTTCGCTTCGTCGTCGCCGATGCGCGCGCGGCTGAAGCCGGTGCCGACCGGATCGATGAACACCAGATCGGTGAAGTCCAGCCAGGTGCCGGGGTTGTCGTGCAGCGTGGCCGGCGCCGACGCGCTGTCACCCTCGGAGCCGAAGGTCACCACCTTGGGCCCGATCGCGCCCATGTTGAGGTAGACCGACGATGCACCGGGGCCGCCATTGAGCGCGAAGGTCACCGGCCGGTCCTTGCCCGGCATCGTGTAGGCGGTGAACACCACGTCGGCAATCACCTTGCCCTTGGCATCGCGTACCGGCAGGGTGCCGACGGTGGCGGTGTAGTCCAGGGTGCGGCCGGCCAGGCGCATGCTCTGGCGGGCCGAGGCGTCTGCGGGCAACGCAGGTGCCTCGGTCTTGTCGTCTTTCGGATCGGGCTTGGCGTCGGCATCAGGCGCGGCCAGCACGCTGGCTGGGGCGATGAGCAGGCCGACGCAGAGCGCGGCAGTGTGCAACAGAGACTTCATGGCACCGGCTGGGCAGCGGAAGGGGATTCCGATGCTAGGCCGGTGGCGGCCCTTGCCGTATGTGTCCAAAGACATGGCCCCGGCGTTGCGGCCGCGATTGGCCAGCTTGGGTCAAGCGGGCAGGGCGGCTGCCGCTTTGTCATCGGCAAGCAGGCCGTAGACGGCCGAGTCGGCCAGTTCCCCCTGGATGCGCCAGCGCTGGCGCAGCACTCCCTCGCGGCGGAAGCCCAGGCGTTCGAGCACGTGCGCGGAGGGTGCGTTGCGCGGGTCGATCTCGGCTTCCACGCGGTGCAGGTGGAGGGTGCCGAACAGGTAGGCCAGTACCTGCTGCAGGGCCTCGTGCATGTAGCCCTGGCCCTGGCGATCCGGTGCCAGCAGGTAGCCGATCTCGGCGCGGGCTGCAGTGCGGTCCACTGCAAACACCACGCAGATGCCCAGCAGTGGACCTTCCAGTGATTCGCGCACGGCCAGCTTCAGCTGGGTACCGATGGCATGGGCTGCGAGATCATCGTCGATCTGCTCGCGCGCCTCGGCCTGTCGCGTCCAGGCCGGATGATTCCACCAGCGCATCACATCGGGATTGGACTGCAGCGTAAACAGCGCGGCGGCGTCGTCACGGCGGATCGGGCTCAGGACCAGCCGTGCACTGTGCAGCGGCAGGTCGGGGAACAGCAGCGAGTGGCTGGCCAATACGGTGGTCCACGCGGATGGACGCGCATTATGGCGCCGCCGGGTTTGCCGATGGGGGCGGAATGCCCGGGGCGGATGGGGTCGGATCCCTTTCCCGGCGGGAAACGGATCCGACCCCGCGAGGGATCAGACTTCCAGCGAAGCCAGGTCGCCCTTCGACTCCAGCCAGCCCTTGCGGTCGGACGCGCGCTTCTTGGCCAGCAGCATGTCCATCAGCGAGCGGGTCTGCTCGCCATCGTCCACGGTCAGCTGTACCAGGCGGCGCGTATCCGGGTGGATGGTCGACTCGCGCAGCTGCGGCGGATTCATCTCGCCCAGGCCCTTGAAGCGGGTCACGTTGATGGCGCCCTTGATCTTCTCGCGTTCGATCTTGTCCAGCATCGAGCGCTTTTCTTCTTCGTCCAAGGCATAGAACACCTGCTTGCCTACGTCGATGCGGAACAGCGGCGGCATCGCCACGAACACGTGGCCGGCATCGACCAGCGCCGGGAAGTGCTTCAGGAACAGCGCGGTCAGCAGCGTTGCGATGTGCAGGCCGTCGGAGTCCGCGTCGGCCAGGATGATCACCTTGCCGTAGCGCAGGCCGCTGATGTCGTCCTTCCCCGGATCGCAGCCGATGGCGATGGCCAGGTTGTGTACTTCCTCCGAGGCCAGCACGCTGTTGGACGAGACTTCCCAGGTGTTCAGGATCTTGCCACGCAGCGGCATGATCGCCTGGAAATCCTTGTCGCGGGCCTGCTTGGCGCTGCCGCCTGCCGAGTCACCTTCCACCAGGAACAGCTCGGTGCGCGACAGGTCCTGGCTGATGCAGTCTGCCAACTTGCCGGGCAGGGCCGGGCCCTGGGTGACCTTCTTGCGGACGACCAGCTTCTCGGTCTTCAGGCGCGCGCTGGCACGCTCGATGGCGATCTGCGCGATCTTCTCGCCCAGCTCCACATTCTGGTTGAGCAGCAGGCTGAAGGCATCATGGGCGGCACCTTCGATGAAGCCGGCCGCCTGGCGCGAGGACAGGCGCTCCTTGGTCTGGCCGCTGAACTGCGGGTCGGTCATCTTCAGCGACAGCACGAACGACACGCGGTCCCACACGTCTTCCGGGGCCAGCTTGACGCCACGCGGCAGCAGGTTGCGGAAGTCGCAGAACTCGCGCAGCGCCTCGGTCAGGCCGGTACGCAGGCCGTTGACGTGGGTGCCGTGCTGGGCGGTGGGGATCAGGTTGACGTAGCTTTCCTGCACCAGCTCGCCTTCCGGCAGCCAGGCCACTGCCCAGTCCACGACCTCGGTGTCCTTCTTCAGGCTGCCGACGAACAGCTCGGCCGGCAGCATCTCGCGATCGCCCAGCTCCAGCTTCAGGTAATCGCGCAGGCCGTCTTCGTAGTACCAGGTATCGACTTCACCGGTGGCTTCATCGGTCAGCTTCACAGTCAGGCCCGGGCACAGCACGGCCTTGGCGCGCAGCAGGTGCTTGAGCGCGCGCACCGCGAACTTCGGCGTATCGAAGTACTTCGGGTCCGGCCAGAAGCGCACGCGGGTACCGGTGTTCTTCTTGCCGACGCTGCCGACCACTTCCAGCGGCGTGGCACGGTCGCCGTTGCGGAAGGTGATGCGGTGTTCGGCACCGTCGCGCTTGATGTGCACCTCCACCAGGGTCGACAGCGCATTGACCACGCTGACGCCGACGCCGTGCAGGCCGCCGGAGAAGGTGTAGTTGTTGTTGCTGAACTTGCCGCCTGCGTGCAGGCGGGTGAGGATCAGCTCGACACCCGGGATCTTCTCCTCCGGATGGATGTCCACTGGCATGCCGCGGCCGTCATCGCTGACCTCCACGCTGCCGTCCTTGTACAGGGTGATCTCGATCGAACGGGCGTGGCCGGCGAGGGCTTCGTCCACCGAGTTGTCGATCACTTCCTGCGCCAGGTGGTTCGGGCGCGCGGTGTCGGTATACATGCCGGGACGGCGCTTGACCGGGTCAAGGCCGGACAGGACTTCAATATCGGCGGCGTTATAACGGGCGTTCATCTGTCTTCGAAAGCTTGGAGCGACGGGCAAGTGTGGGGTCTGGCACGGGATTTTGCACGCCTGCGGTTCAGTCTCGGCGACGCAGAGGGGGTAAAATGGCAGCCGCTGGAATCTGAACGCCGGCGCTCCGTTGGATCAGAACGTCCAAGCCATACCGCGAGGAGGACTCCATGAAGAAGTTGCTGACCATTGCGATCCTGGCCGCTGCCGCTGTTGCAGTGCCGCTGGTGGTGGCGCAGAACGCCGGCCAGTCGGCCCCGCAACAGGGTGATCAGGCCGACAAGGCCCAGGCCGAGGCCGATGCCAAGGCCAAGCGCCGGGCCCAGGCCAATGCCCAGATGAAGGCGCAGGGCCAGCCGGCCCCGCAGCAGGAAGAGGAAGAGGAAGCGCGCAAGAAGCGCTGATCCCGCGGCCTGCCAGGCGCCCTTGCGACAAGGGTTGCGCTCCGGAACGCCCCGCTCAGCGGGGCGTTTCTTTTTAGGAACGTGGCGTCAGCCTCTTGGGTTGGCGGCCATCAATCTGTAAACTATGGCTTTCCGGGAGTAAGTGCGTGTCCACCCTTTGCGAATGGGCTGGAGCGGCCAAGCGTGGCTTCCAGCAAGGCGGGTCGCAGGTGACGGTCGATTTGGCCGGCACGGCCGCCCCGACCTCGCACGATGGTTCCGGTCCGGCGCCTGCCGCCGCACGGATCCGCACCTCCCTCGCTGCTACAGCGAACCGGAAAACCCCCTCTGAGCACCATGCCCGCCCTCCGGGTGCGCGTGGTGCTGCCGTTTTCCATTTCCAGACAGGATGCTTGCAGCCATGACTCCCTTGATTTTCGTAACCGGCGGCGTGGTGTCCTCGCTCGGCAAAGGCATTGCCGCCGCGTCGCTGGCCGCCATTCTCGAAGCCCGTGGCCTGAAGGTCACGATGATGAAGCTCGACCCGTACATCAACGTCGACCCGGGCACCATGAGCCCGTTCCAGCACGGTGAGGTCTATGTCACCGACGACGGCGCGGAGACCGACCTCGACCTGGGCCACTACGAGCGCTTCGTGCGAACCCGCCTCAGCCGCAAGAACTCGGTCACCACCGGCCGCATCTACGAGAACGTGATCCGCAAGGAGCGCCGCGGCGACTACCTGGGCGCGACCGTGCAGGTCATTCCGCACATCACCGACGAGATCCGTCGCTGCATCGACGAAGCCACCGAAGGCTACGACGTGGCACTGGTCGAGATCGGCGGCACCGTGGGCGACATCGAGTCGCTGCCGTTCCTGGAGGCGATCCGCCAGGTGCGCACCGAACGTGGCCCGGAGAAGGCGCTGTTCATGCACCTCACCCTGGTGCCGTACATCGGCGCCGCCGGTGAGCTGAAGACCAAGCCGACCCAGCACTCGGTGAAGGAGCTGCGCTCGATCGGCATCCAGCCGGACGTGCTGCTGTGCCGCTCCGAGCAGGCGGTGCCGGATTCGGAGCGCCGCAAGATCGCCCAGTTCACCAACGTTTCCGAGCGTGCGGTGATCAGCGTGCCGGACGTGGACGTGCTGTACCGCATCCCGTCCGGCCTGCATGCACAGGGCCTGGACGAAATCGTGGTGAACCAGCTGAAGCTGGCCGACAAGGCCGGTCCGGTCGATCTGTCGATGTGGGAAGACGCGGTCGATGCGACCCTGCACCCGCTGGACGAAGTGACCATCGCCGTGGTCGGCAAGTACGTCGATCACCAGGACGCCTACAAGTCGGTCGGCGAAGCACTGAAGCACGGCGGCCTGCGCCAGCGCACCAAGGTCAACCTGAAGTGGCTGGAAGCACAGGACCTGGAAGGCACCGACATGGCCGCACTGGCCGATGTCGACGGCATCCTGGTGCCGGGTGGCTTCGGTGATCGTGGTTTCGAAGGCAAGGTGCTGACCTCGAAGTTCGCCCGCGAGCAGCAGGTGCCGTACTTCGGCATCTGCTACGGCATGCAGGCGGCGGTGGTCGATTACGCGCGCAACGTGGTCGGGCTGGAAGGTGCCAACAGCACCGAGAACGATCGCCAGTCGCCGAACCCGGTGATCGGCCTGATCACCGAATGGCGCACCGCCAGCGGCGATGTCGAGAAGCGTGACGACAAGAGCGACCTCGGCGGCACGATGCGCCTGGGCCTGCAGGAGCAGCGCCTGAAGCCGGGCACGCTGGCCCGCGAGCTGTACGGCAAGGACGTGGTCGCCGAGCGCCACCGCCACCGCTACGAGTTCAACAACCGCTACCGCACCCAGCTGGAAGATGCGGGCCTGGTGATCGCCGGCAAGTCGATGGACGACACCCTGGTGGAAGTGGTCGAGCTGCCGCGCGACGCCCACCCGTGGTTCCTGGCCTGCCAGGCGCACCCGGAATTCCTGTCCACGCCGCGTGACGGCCATCCGCTGTTCATCGGTTTCATCCGTGCCGCGCGCGAGCGCAAGGCCGGCGGCAAGCTGCTTTCCGAAGCGCGCGCCTGACTTGTGAATGGGGGCTTCGGCCCCCATCCTGCATGCTTCAACCCCCAGCGCACCGGCCTGTCCGGTGCTGCGGACAACAAGGAAACGCCATGAAACTGTGTGGATTCGAGGTCGGGCTGGACCAGCCCCTGTTCCTGATCGCCGGCCCCTGCGTGATCGAGTCGATGCAGCTGCAGCTCGATACCGCCGGCAAGCTGAAGGAGATTACCGACAAGCTCGGCGTCAACTTCATCTTCAAGTCCAGCTTCGACAAGGCCAACCGCACTTCGGGTACCGCCTTCCGCGGCCCGGGCATGGAAGAGGGCCTGAAGGTCCTGGCCGAGGTCAGGAAGCAGATCGGCGTGCCGGTGCTGACCGACGTCCACGAGTACACCCCGATGGACGAAGTGGCCTCGGTGGTGGATGTGCTGCAGACCCCGGCGTTCCTGGTCCGCCAGACCGACTTCATCCGCAAGGTGTGCTCGGCCGGCAAGCCGGTCAACATCAAGAAGGGCCAGTTCCTGGCGCCGTGGGACATGAAGCCGGTCGTGGAGAAGGCCAAGGCCACCGGCAACGAGCAGATCATGGTCTGCGAGCGCGGTGCCAGCTTCGGCTACAACAACCTGGTCAGCGACATGCGTTCGCTGGCGGTGATGCGCGAGACCGGTTGCCCGGTGGTGTTCGACGCCACCCATTCGGTGCAGCTGCCGGGCGGGCAGGGCACCAGTTCCGGTGGCCAGCGTGAGCACGTGCCGGTGCTGGCCCGTGCCGCCGTGGCGGTGGGTATCTCCGGCCTGTTCGCCGAGACTCATCCGGACCCGTCCAAGGCGCTGTCCGATGGTCCCAACGCGTGGCCGCTGGACCAGATGGAGGCCCTGCTCGAGACGCTGATGGAACTCGACGCGGTGACCAAGAAGCACGGTTTCTCGCGCTTCGCGTGAGTCGTGACCCGTGGGTGGCGCTGGAAACCCAGCGTCACCGCCGGCACTGGAGACAGTGGCCGTGGGGCCTGATCGCGCTGGGGCTGTCCGTGGTGTTCACCGTGGGCATGTTCTGCCTGGTGCTGATCGGTGCTGCATCGGTGCGGCCACCGGGTGATGGCAGCAGCGCGCCCGATCTTCGGGCGTACTTCATTGCGCTGCTGGTGGCAGAGCTGGTCGGCGCCGTGGGGTGCGTCGCTGCCGCCGTACTGGCCTGGCGCCTGAACCGTGGCAAGGTGGCCGCCGGGTTGGCGATCGTCCTGCTGTCGCTGTGGCTTGGTGCCCTGTTCTACGGGCTGTTCTGATGAATGCGACCCTGGCAACCCGTGATCGGCCCTGGGGCCTGATCGCGCTGGCGCTGGCTGTTCTTGCCTGGGCCGGCCTGATGGCAGCTGTATTCGCCTTCGCCGCCAGTTTCGGTTCGCCCGGGGATGGCAGCCATGGCATGCAGGCCATGCAGTACTGGATCCTGGCTGCACTGACCATGCTCGTGCTGTCCTTTGTTGGCAGCCTGGTGGCGATGGTGATGGCCTGGCGTTGCCGCCGCGGCGGCGTATTGGCCGCCATTGCCGGTGGCCTGCTGGTGGTACTGGTGTCGTTGATCCTGATGGTGATCGGGGCCACTCTGGCCTGACGGCGCCTGCGCCATTTGGCAAGTGGCGGGCAGCCGGGGATAATCACGCGGCATTCGTTTTGTCGCCCCCTCTCCAGACAGGTAACCGGCCCGACCATGAGTACGATCCGCAGCATCCACGCCCGTGAAATCCTCGACAGCCGTGGCAATCCCACGCTGGAAGCCGAAGTCATCCTGGAGGACGGTTCGTTCGGTCGCGCCGCGGTTCCCTCCGGCGCCTCGACCGGTACCAAGGAAGCGGTCGAGCTGCGTGACGGCGACAAGACCCGTTACCTGGGCAAGGGCGTGCGCAAGGCCGTGGACAACGTCAACACCACGATTGCCGCCGCGCTGAAGGGCTTCGAAGCCACCGACCAGGCCGGCCTCGACCGTCGCCTGATCGATCTGGACGGCACCGAGAACAAGGGGCGGCTGGGTGCCAACGCGCTGCTGGGTGTTTCGATGGCCGCCGCGCACGCCGCCGCCGCATCCAGCAAGCAGGCGCTGTGGCAGTACCTGGCTGCCCGGACCGGCGTGGCGCCGTCGCTGCCGGTGCCGATGATGAACATCATCAACGGCGGCGCGCATGCCGACAACAACGTCGACTTCCAGGAGTTCATGGTGCTGCCGGTGGGCTTCACCTCGTTCTCCGAAGCATTGCGCGCTGGTACCGAAATCTTCCATTCGCTGAAGTCGGTGCTGAAGGGCCACGGCCTGAGCACGGCGGTGGGCGACGAAGGCGGCTTCGCGCCGGACTTCCGCAGCAACGTCGAAGCGCTGGACACCATCCTCGAAGCGATCGGCAAGGCTGGCTACACCGCTGGTGAAGACGTGCTGCTGGGCCTGGACGTGGCCTCCAGTGAGTTCTTCGAGAACGGCAAGTACAACCTGGTCGGCGAGAACAAGCGCCTGACCTCCGAACAGTTCGTCGACTTCCTCGCCGACTGGGCCGCGCAGTACCCGATCATCACGATCGAAGACGGCCTGGCCGAGAACGACTGGGCGGGCTGGAAGCTGCTGACCGACCGCATCGGCAAGAAGGTGCAGCTGGTCGGTGACGACCTGTTCGTGACCAACCCGAAGATTTTCCAGGAAGGCATCGACTCGGGCACCGCCAACGCGATCCTGATCAAGGTCAACCAGATCGGCACCCTCAGCGAAACCCTGGAAGCGATCGCCATGGCCGACCGCGCCGGCTATGCCGCCGTGGTCTCGCACCGCTCGGGCGAAACCGAAGACACCACCATCGCCGATATCGCGGTGGCCACTACCGCCACCCAGATCAAGACCGGCTCGCTGTGCCGCAGCGATCGCGTGGCCAAGTACAACCAGCTGCTGCGCATCGAGGAAGCCCTCGGCGCCGGCGCGCGTTACGCCGGTCGTGACGCGTTCGTTTCGCTGAAGCGCTGAGCCGATGCGCGACTGGCGCTGGATGCTGCTGGTGCTGGCCCTGTTGCTGGGCTGGCTGCAGTACCGCTTCTGGTTCGGTCCGGGCAATTCGGGTGAAGTGATGATGCTCGAAGCCCAGGTCGCCAACCAGGAGCGGGACAATGAGGGCCTGCAGCAGCGCAACGACGCGCTGGCCGCCGAAGTGAAGGACCTCAAGGAAGGCCAGTCCGCCATCGAGGAACGCGCGCGCAGCGAGCTGGGCATGATCAAGCCCGGCGAGAAGTTCTACCGCGTGGTCGAGGATGCGCCGGTCCGTCCGGCGCAGCCCGCTGCAGGCGTCACTGTCCAGGCCGGCGATCACCCGGCGGACGTTCCATGAGCGCGGCGATCTGGGTGGTGGTTCCGGCTGCCGGCCGTGGCGCCCGCTTTGGTGCGCCGCTGCCCAAGCAGTACCTGCAGGCGGGCGGGCAGATCCTGCTCGCCCATACCCTGGACGCGCTGCTGGCGCATCCGGCCGTGGCCGGCGCAATGGTGGTGATCGGCCAGGACGATGGCGACTGGCCGGGCTGGAGCGAATGGGCCGGCAAACCGGTACTGACCTGCATCGGTGGCGCGACCCGTGCCGCCTCGGTGCTGGCCGGGCTGCAGGCACTGCCGGACTCGGTGCGCGCCGACGAATTCGTGCTGGTCCACGACGCCGCGCGACCCAACCTGTCGCTGGCCGATCTTGGCCGCCTGCTTGAAGTCGGGCGTGCCGATCCGGTCGGGGCGATCCTGGCCGCACCGGTGCGCGACACCCTCAAACGTGCGGGCGACGACGGTGGCATCGATGGCACCGAACCGCGCGAGCGGCTGTGGCGTGCGCTGACACCACAGCTGTTCCGCCGCCACCAGCTCAGCCGCGCGCTGTCTGACGCCGCCGCTGCCGGTGTTGAAGTCACCGACGAGGCCATGGCCATGGAGCGCCAGGGCCAGCGCCCGCTGCTGGTGGAAGGCAGCGAGGACAACTTCAAGGTCACCACCCCGGCCGATCTGGACCGGTTCGAATTCGTACTTTCCCGCCGCGCCGGCTGACTGCCTGCGCGGCCCTGCTGCAAGGGCTGCATCCATGAGCACCGCACCGTTCCCGCCCGTCCGTATCGGCCAGGGCTACGACGTCCATGCCTTCGGTGAAGGCGATCACATCATGCTCGGCGGGGTGAACGTGCCGCACAGCTGCGGCGTGCTGGCGCACAGCGACGGCGACGTGATCCTGCACGCCTTGTGCGATGCGATGCTCGGTGCGCTGGCGCTGGGCGATATCGGCCAGCATTTCCCGCCGAGCGATGATCGCTGGAAGGGCGCCGACAGCAGCGATTTCGTGCGCCATTGCGACAGCCTGCTGCGCGAGCGTGGCTGGCGCGTTGGCAACACCGACATCACCGTGATCTGCGAGCGGCCGAAGGTTGGCCCGCATGCGCTGGCCATGCGTGAGCGCATTGGTGGGTTGCTGCAGCTGCCGCTGGACGCGGTCAGCGTCAAGGCCACCACCTCGGAGAAGCTGGGCTTCACCGGCCGCAGTGAAGGCATCGCCGCGCAGGCGGTCGTGTTGCTGGTGGCGGCATGATCCCGCTGCCGTTGGCGTTTGGTGCGCCGCTGTTGACGGCACGCATCCGCACCACGCCGGACGATTTCCAGGTCGATGAACTGCCGGCCTTCGAGGCCACCGGTGAAGGCGAGCACCTGCTGCTGCACATCCGCAAGCGCGGCGCCAACACCGTGCATGTGGCCAAGCTGCTGGCCAAGTGGGCGGGCCTGCCGGAAATGGCGGTGAGCTACGCCGGCATGAAGGATCGGCATGCGGTCACCACCCAGCGTTTCAGCGTGCACCTGCCCAAGCGCATCGCACCGGACCTGGCCGAGCTGGCCAGTGACGAGATCGAAGTGCTCGAAGCGACCTGGCACAACCGCAAGCTGCAGCGTGGCGCACTGGCCGGCAACCGCTTCAGGCTCGTGCTGCGCGAGGTGCAGGGCGATGCTGCGGCGATCAGCGAGCGCCTGCAGCAGATCGCCGGGCGCGGCCTGCCGAACTGGTTTGGCGAGCAGCGCTTCGGCCGCGACGGCGGCAACGTGCCTGCGGCATTGGCGATGTTCGGTGGCCGCCGCATGCGCAAGGACCAGCGTTCGCTGCTGCTGTCAGCCGCGCGCTCGGCGCTGTTCAATCGTGTGCTCGCCGCGCGCGTGGAGCAGGGCAACTGGGATCAACCGCTGGACGGTGAAGTGTGGATGCTCGATGGCAGCCGCAGCGTGTTCGGCCCCGAACCCTACACCGACGTGCTGGCCGAGCGCCTGGCGCGTTTCGACATCCATCCCAGCGCGCCGCTGTGGGGCGAAGGCGAGCTGCGCAGCGCCGACGCTGCACGTGAGCTGGAGCTGGCCGCGCTGGACGACGAGGAATCGAAGGCGCTGCGCGCTGGCCTGGAAGACGCACGGTTGAAACAGGAGCGCCGCGCGCTGCGCCTGCGCCCGGCGCTGCTGCAGCATCAGTGGCTGGCCAGTGATGTACTGGAACTCTCGTTCGCGCTGCCGCCGGGCTGCTACGCCACCGCCGTGCTGCACGAACTCGGCCCCGTCGAAGACGCTGCGCAGGCCTGACAGAAAAAGGGGACGGAGGGAGTCAACTCGTTTGTGGCACAAACGACTTGATTCCCTCCGTCCCTGTTTCTCAACGCCGTGCCAGCAGCACCAGCATCGCGCCGGTGCCGCCTTGCCCGGCCGGCGCCGAATGAAACGCCAGCACGTCGTTGCGCAGCCGCAGCAGACGATCGACCAGGTTCTTCAGCACTGGTGCACCGCCATCGGACTGCAGGCCCTTGCCGTGAATGATGCGCACGCAGCCATACTCGTGTGCATGCGCTTCCAGCAGGAACTGGCGCAGCAGGGTTTCCGCCTGCGCGGCGGTGGCGCCGTGCAGGTCCAGCTCATCCTGCACCGAATACTGGCCGCGCTTGAGACGCTGGAACAGGCGCGGTGGCAGGTTGTCGCGGCGGTAGCTGGCCACGTCGCCCGCTTCCAGCGGCGTACTGTCGCGCAGCAGCCGGGCGAACTCGCCCGCGGCTTCGGCGTCGTCGCGTTCGGCCATGCGTGCGCGCGGCTTCGGCCGGGGCGCAGCAGGCGCCGGTTCGGCATCCTTGCGCAGCGGCGTCACTTCACCGATGGCCGCACGGAACAGCGCGGCCGGATCTTCGTCTTCAGGGTGCGACATGCGCACAGGGTAAACCGCCGGCGCGGGTCTGCCTATGACGGTTCGATGTCGGCCGTGACCGCCGGCAGGGTAGGACCGGCGGCTCGCATGCGGCACAATAGACGATGCCCTTGCAGGGTCGACGGCTTCCGCAGGGGAGTACGACGGTCCCGCCCACACTGCACGGTGACGGAATCGAATTCTTGGAAAATCAAGCGGTTAAATCGAAGATGCGAATCCTGGTCAGTAATGACGATGGTGTCGACGCCGCAGGCATCCGGATGCTTGCTTCGGTGCTGCGGGAGGCCGGACACGAAGTCACGGTGGTCGCGCCTGACCGCGATCGCTCCGGTGCCAGCAACTCGCTGACCCTGGACCTTCCGATCCGGCTCAAGCGCATCGACCATTACACCGTCTCGGTGGCGGGCACGCCGACCGACTGCGTGCATCTGGCGCTGACCGGCCTGCTTGAATTCGAGCCGGACATCGTCGTGTCAGGCATCAACAACGCCGCCAACCTCGGCGACGACGTGATCTATTCCGGCACCGTCTCGGCGGCGATGGAAGGCCGCTTCCTCGGCCTGCCGGCGGTGGCGGTCTCGCTGGTCACCCGCAACCACGATCCGAAGCACTTCGACACCGCCGCGCGTGCCGCAGTGGAGATCGTGGCCCGGCTCAAGGCCGATCCGCTGCCGGCCGACACCATCCTCAACGTCAACGTGCCGGATCTGCCGTGGAGCGAGGTCCAGGGCTTCGAGGTCACCCGCCTTGGCAACCGTCATCGTGCCGAAGGCTGCATCGCGCAGAAGGATCCGCGCGGCAACGACGTGTACTGGATCGGCCCTGCCGGGCGCGAACAGGACTCCGGCCCGGGCACCGACTTCCACGCGGTGCGTACCGGCCACATCTCGATCACCCCGATCCAGGTGGACCTGACCCGCTACCAGGCGCTGGAGAAAGTGGCCAGCTGGGTGGGTGGCCTCAGCGCCGCGCTGGACCGGCCGGCATGAGTCCACGCCTGCGACTGCAGCCGGAAGCTGTCGGCATCGGCATGACCTCGCAGCGCGTGCGTGACCGTCTGGTCGATCGCCTGCGCGACGCTGGCATCGTCGACGAGTCCACCTTGAACGCAATCCGGGTAGTGCCGCGCCACCTGTTCATCGATGAAGCACTGGCCTCGCGTGCCTATGAGGACACCGCGCTGCCGATCGGCCATTGCCAGACCATCTCGCAGCCCTGGGTGGTCGCCCGGATGACCGAGGCGGTGCTCCAGGTCGCGCCGAAGCGCGTGCTGGAAGTCGGCACCGGCTCGGGCTACCAGGCCGCCATCCTGGGCGCGCTGGGCCTGGAGGTCTACACCGTGGAGCGAATCGGTGACCTGTTGCGGCAGGCACGCAAGCGCTTCCGCGCACTGGGCATGAACATCCGCACCAAGCATGACGACGGTCGCGCCGGATGGGCCGAGCACGGTCCGTTCGATGCCATCGTGGTCACCGCCGCGGCGCCTGCACTGGTCGATGAACTGGTCGGGCAGCTGGCTGAAGGGGGGCGCCTGGTGGCGCCGGTGGGTGGCCCGGGCGGACAGTCGCTGGTGCAGCTGGACCGCAAGCCCGATGGCAGCATCGAACAACGCGTGCTGGCGCCGGTCACGTTCGTGCCGCTGCTGTCTGGCATGCTCGACTAATCCACGGAGCAGGGTTGCATGAAGATTTTCGGGCCGCTGTACGAGCGGGCGATGAAGTGGGCGGCGCACGAACGCGCGCCGACCTATCTGACGGTATTGAGTTTCTTTGAAGCGATCATCTTCCCGGTGATGCCGGAAGTGATGCTGGCACCGATGTGCGTGGCCCAGCCCAAGCGTGGCTGGTGGTTCGCCACCCTCAGCCTGGCGGGCTCGATGGTCGGCGCGCTGGTTGGTTATGCGCTGGGTCATTACGCTTTCGAGGCGATCAAGCCAGTGTTCGAGGCGCTGGGCATGCTTCCAGCGATCGAGCAGGGCATCACCACCGTGCAGGCGAAGATGGCCGAATCACCGTGGGCGGTGTTCACCTTCCTGGTGCTGGGCGGCTTCATGCCGATCCCGATGAAGGTCTTCACGTGGGCATCGGGTATCGTCGGCGTACCGATGCCGCAGTACCTGTTGAGCATGTTGATCGGTCGTGGCAAGCGCGTGTTCGTGCTGGCCGCGGTCATCCGTATCGGTGGTGCGCGTGCCGAAGCGGCGCTGCGTCGCTGGATTGAACCGCTGGGCTGGATCGCCACCGTGCTGGTGGTGGTGCTGATCGCCTGGCTTGTATGGAGGTCGAAGTTCGCATGAATCCTGATCGTCTGAGCAAGGGAGTGCGCATCGGCGCGCTGGCGTTGCTGGTTTCCACACTGGCCGCCTGCGGTACCGCCACCGTGGTCCGCCCGGGCGGCGGCAACGCTGGTGGCGTGACCACGCCGAAGACCTCGGTACCCAAGCCCGGGCAGACCGTGGTGGTGCGCAAGGGCGACACCATCTATGCGCTGGCCCGCATCCATGACATCACCCCGGCCGACCTGATTGCCTGGAATCGTCTGGACAACCCGTCGACCATCTACCCCGGCCAGGTGATCCGCCTGTATCCGCAGGGGGCCACCAGCGGCCGTGCGCCGACCACGGTGGTCACCCCGCCGCGTTCGGCTGGCAGCAGTGGCGGCAGCACCGCGCCGGCCCCGGCGCCGGTCGGGCCGGTGAAGAGCAACATCGCCTGGCGCTGGCCAGCCGATGGCGCGATCGTCGGCCGCTACGTGGCCGGTGACGCGACCAAGCAGGGCGTGGACATCGCCGGCACCAGCGGCCAGCCGGTCAAGGCAACCGCCAACGGTGTGGTGGTGTACTCCGGTGCCGGCCTGGTCGGCTACGGCGAACTGATCATCATCAAGCACAGCGACCAGTGGCTGTCCGCCTATGGTCACAACCGCAAGCGCCTGGTGAATGAAGGGCAGAGCGTGAAGGCTGGCGAGCAGATCGCCGAAATGGGCCGCACCGGTGCGAACCGCGACATGGTCCACTTCGAGATTCGCTACAACGGCAAGCCGGTCGATCCGCAGCAGTACCTGCCGGCACGCTGATCACCGTGTGATCGGGTAGCGCCGGGTCACGCCCGGCGGCTTTCCGCGCCGCGTCGCGGCGCCGCCCGAGCATGGGCTCGGGCGCTACAGAGTACGTGTGATCCAGGGTACCGCCGGGCCAGGCCCGGCGACGCCACGTCAGCCTTCGAGAATGAAGGCGGCGGCGACCTTGCGGCCTTCGCCGGCCAGGATGTTGAAGGTGCGTGCGGCAGCCGGATTGTTCATCACTTCCAGGCCGATGCCGCGGGACAGGCAGGCGGCCATCACCACCGCCGGCGGGAACACCTGGCGGTCACCGGTACCCAGCACGATCAGCGCCGGGTTCAGCGCCAGGATCGGCTCGAGGTCCGCCAGCTGCAACGCAGCGGCACTCGCCACCGGCCAATGCGCGACCAGCTGGTCCGGGGTCAGGAAGAAGCTGCCGTCCAGCACCTGGTCATTGACCTTGGCCGAGCGGCCATCGGCGGCGCGCAGGCTGTAGGCGTAGTCGGGTGGTTCGTGGTTCAGCTGCATGACGGTAGGGCGATCAGCCGCGCGGCAGCACGATCTGGCGCTGTTCCCTGCTCGGGCGGTACAGCACGGCGACGTGGCCGATGCGCTGCACCAGCGCGCTCCCGGTGGCTTCGACGATCTCGCCGATCATCACGTCACGGGCGTCGCGATCCTCGGCGGCGACCTTCACCTTGACCAGTTCGTGGCGCTCCAGCACTTCGTTCAGCTCAGCGATGAAGGCCGGGGTCACGCCCTTGCCGCCGGTCTGCAGCAGGGCCTTCAGGTCGTGGGCTTGGCCGCGCAGGAAACGGGTCTGGGAGGCGGTCAGGGCGATGGACATGCAGGAAAACACGGTTGAATGGGGCGATCAGGGTATCATGAGGACCCCATCAGCCCCTATTTTCAATGGCTACCCGCAGCAAAAGCAGCCAGCGCTGGCTCAAGGAACACTTCTCCGACCCCTTCGTGAAGAAGGCGCAGGCCGAAGGCATGCGCTCGCGCGCCGCCTACAAGCTCGAAGAGCTGCTTGAACGTGACCGGCTGCTGAAGCCGCACATGGTGGTGGTCGACCTCGGCGCGGCACCGGGCGGCTGGTCTCAGCAGGTTCGGAGACAGATTGGCGACACCGGCCGCGTGCTGGCCCTGGACATCCTGGACATGCCGCCGCTGGCCGGCGTGGAGTTCCTTCATGGTGACTTCAGGGAAGAAGCCGTCCTATCGCAGTTTGAAGCCATGCTCGGGGATCAGCCGGTAGACCTTGTGCTGTCGGACATGGCCCCCAATAAGAGTGGTGTAGGCGCGGTCGACCAGCCGCGGATGATGCACCTGGCGGAGCTGGCCCTGGATTTTGCCGACAACCACCTGAAGACCGGTGGGGCATTCCTGATCAAGCTGTTCCAGGGCGAGGGCTTTGACGACTACGTGCGCGAGATGCGCCGCCGGTACGACAAGGTCTCCATCCGCAAGCCGGAAGCCTCGCGCAAGCGCTCTCCCGAGGTGTACGCCTTGGGTCAGGGAAAACGCGCCCACATGAAGTAAGCTCGCAATGTACGCAAGTTCGACCCCCACGCAACGCCAGCACTGAGAGGAACACCGGAGCCAATGAGGATGAACGACTTGACCAAGAACCTCCTGCTATGGGTGGTCGTCGCCGTCGTGCTGATGGTGGTCTTCCAGAGCTTCTCGCCGAAGTCCTCCGGAGCCGGCGCGCAGGGTGCGTCGTACTCGCAGTTCCTGGACCAGGTGGACAGCGGCAACGTGCAGAAGGTCGCCTTCGGCGGCGACATGCGCGGCGGTACCAGCCAGCTGACCTACACTACCCGCGGCGGGCAGACATCCACCATCACCGCACCGTTCGATCGCGACCTGATCAACGTGCTGCGCACCAAGAACGTGGAGATCGTGCAGGAGGAGCCGTCCAGCGGCATCTCCCTCGGCGCGATCCTGATGAATTTCCTGCCGGTCATCCTGATCATCGGCTTCTGGTTGTTCATCATGCGCCAGATGCAGGGCGGGGGCGGCGGTGCCAAGGGTGCGATGTCCTTCGGCAAGTCGCGCGCCAAGCTGCAGGGCGAAGACCAGATCAAGGTCACCTTCGCCGACGTCGCCGGCTGCGACGAGGCCAAGGAAGAAGTGGGTGAACTGGTCGACTTCCTGCGCGACCCGTCCAAGTTCACCAAGCTGGGCGGCAAGATTCCGCGCGGCGTGCTGATGGTGGGCCCGCCGGGTACCGGCAAGACGCTGCTGGCCAAGGCCATTGCCGGCGAAGCCAAGGTGCCGTTCTTCTCGATCTCCGGTTCGGACTTCGTGGAAATGTTCGTCGGCGTCGGCGCCAGCCGCGTGCGTGACATGTTCGAGCAGGCCAAGAAGCATGCCCCGTGCATCATCTTCATCGACGAAATCGACGCCGTCGGTCGCCACCGTGGCGCCGGCCTGGGCGGCGGTCATGACGAGCGCGAGCAGACCCTGAACCAGCTGCTGGTCGAAATGGATGGTTTCGAGGGTGGCGAAGGCGTGATCGTGATCGCCGCGACCAACCGCCCGGACGTGCTGGACCCGGCGCTGCTGCGTCCGGGCCGTTTCGACCGCCAGGTCGTGGTTGGCCTGCCGGACGTGAAGGGCCGTGAGCACATCCTGAAGGTCCACATGCGCAAGCTGCCGCTCGCCGACGATGTCGAGCCGATGGTGATCGCGCGGGGTACCCCGGGTTTCTCCGGTGCTGATCTGGCCAACCTGTGCAACGAGGCTGCCCTGTTCGCCGCGCGTGGCAACGAGAAGGAAGTCCGCATGGACCACTTCGACCGTGCCCGTGACAAGATCCTGATGGGTGCCGAGCGCCGCTCGATGGCCATGAGCGAAGAAGAGAAGACCCTGACCGCCTACCACGAAGCCGGCCACGCCATCGTCGGCCGCCTGGTGCCCGAGCACGACCCGGTCTACAAGGTCACGATCATCCCGCGCGGCCGTGCGCTGGGCGTGACCATGTACCTGCCGGAAGGCGACAAGTATTCGATGAACCGCGTGGCGATCAAGTCGCAGCTGTGCTCGCTGTACGGTGGTCGTGTGGCCGAGGAGCTGATCTTCGGTGCCGACAAGGTCACCACGGGCGCTTCCAACGACATCGAACGCGCCACCAAGATGGCCCGCAACATGGTCACCAAGTGGGGCCTGTCCGACCAGCTCGGCCCGATCGCCTATGGCGAAGAGGATGACGAGGTGTTCCTGGGCCGATCGGTCACCCAGCACAAGAGCGTGTCCAACGACACCGCGCGTCGCATCGATGAGGAAGTGCGCAAGATCCTCGACGAAGCCTACGCGCGCACCACCGAGCTGATGACGGCCAACCTGGACAAGCTGCACGCGATGTCCCAGCTGCTGCTGCAGTACGAGACGATCGACGCGCCGCAGATCGACGCCATCATGGAAGGCCGCGATCCGCCGCCGCCGGCCGGCTGGAGCAAGTCGAACAAGGATGGTGGCAACGACAAGGGCGGCGACGCCCGTCCGCTGCCGCCGATCGCGGGCCCGGCCGAATCGCACTGACGGCCCGCTGTACGTGACACCAGACGAGGCCGGGGCAACCCGGCTTCGTCGTTTCCGGGCTACCGGCCCATTCCGAAGAACCGAACTGACGCTGGAGCCCGCATGTCTGCCCCGAAGCCCGAACCGATTTCCCACACCGCCGAAATGGTCATCGCCACCGTGGTCGGCGTGGGTGTGGGCCTCGGAGCCGACAATCTGCTGTTGGGCTGCGTGGTGGGTATCGCGGTCGGCATCGTGCTGAGCATCGCCAGGACCCTGTACGTGGACCGCAGGCGCCGCCGCCGTTGAAGGGTGTCGGCAGGGCTGCGCCCTGCACCTGCTACGAGCCAGAGCAACAGCAACAGCGGTATTCCGTGGTTTGGCGGGGCGGTGTCGGAGGGCGGGGTGTCAGCCGCATCCATGCGGCTGAC